>JBMOGP010000656.1:0-1850 GCA_049318285.1 Hyphomonadaceae bacterium | reverse complement strand
ATGCGCGAGTAATCCAAACTGCCGAACGGCAGCAATCCGGGCGATGGCAGACAGAGTCCAGATTTTCGTATCAGGCAGTTCATCGCCGATTGTGTTGAAAAAGTCGGCTTGCTAAGGGGCGGCGCTATGCGGCCGCGTTGAGGCTTCTTGGCCCTTCACGCCGGAGTCGGAACCAGTTTGGCAAGTTTGCGCAGGTTCTGTGCCGTAGCGGCGAGATGGAACTCGTCTCGGGCGCCGTTTGGTCCTCTCAGGCGGAGTTTTGTCATTCCGAGGATGCGCTTGAGATGCGCAAACAGCATCTCGACCTTTTTCCGCTTGCGACGGGACTGAACATAGGCCTCGGTCTTTGCGATGTCGCGGGCCACGTCACGCGAAGCTTCGTGGATCGATCGCACGATCTTGCGGTGGGGCTGGCCGGGACAGCACTTGTCTTTGATCGGGCAGATGTCGCAGTCAGCTTTCCTGGCGCGGTAAAGTCTCTGGCCCGCCTTGGTCACGCCGGAGCGCTGGGTCTTGAACGTTCGATTGAACTGGCGCAGCTGCTTGCCTGCCGGACAGTTATAATGATCAGCCGCCGGATCATATGCAAAGTCGGAGCGTGAGAAGGTCCCGTCGTTGCGCTCACCCTTGTCGAAGACCGGGATGTGCGGCTCGATCCCTTTCTCCTCGACCAGCCACTCCAGCATCGGTCCGGATCCATAGGCGGTGTCAGCAGCAAGACGTTCACACGAGAGGCCGTGGCGATCTTCGGTCCTTTGCAGCATGCGTTTTGCGGCGGTGACCTCAGCCTGCCGGATAGCGGTAGTCGCCTCAACATCGACAATGACCGCATGATCGGTGTCGATAAGATAGTTGACCGTGTATGCGTAAAAGGCCGGTCCATTATGAGCGCCGGTGTAGCGCGCAGCCGGATCTGTCTCTGACAGGAACTTCGGTGTCTTCTCACTCGCGGCCCCGAAAGCTGCATCATCGAGAACCGCAAAATACTCATCAATCGCACGGCTGGCCTTGTCAGCCGCGAGGCCGTCTTCGCCTTTCGGTCCCTTACGGCGATCCGCGTCGGCTTGGATCAGGCTGCCATCGACGGCGAAGGCCTCGCCGCCAACCAGGCCCGCAGACAGGCAAAGGCGCAGGACCTGGTCGAACAGCTTGCGGAAGATGTCGCTTTCCCGGAACCGGCCATGGCGGTTCTTGGAGAAGGTCGAATGGTCCGGCACGGCGCCCTCCAGCCCGAGCCGGCAGAACCAGCGATAGGCCAGGTTGAGATGAACCTCATCGCACAGGCGGCGTTCAGACCGAATGCCGAAACAGTATCCCGCGACCAGCATGCGGATCATCAATTCGGGGCAGATCGAAGGCCGGCCCGCCGCGCTGTAGTAGGGCGCCAGTTCCGCGCGGACCTCCGAGAAATCGATCAGCTGGTCGATCCTGCGCAGCAAGTGATCAGCCGGGACATGCGCCTCAAGACTGAACTCGTAGAACAGCGCGCCCTGACCTGATCGCCGCTCACCCATCATCGCACCGCTCCGCGCCTGACTGAACAACCAGGAGGGAATCAGAATTTGGCGAAGATGCCGAGGGGTTTTTCAACACAATCGGCCAACGACGGTCGTCGAGGGGCATCCGACTCGTGCCATTCGCGGTCTCAAAAACGGCCGTTCGGCGGGGCGGGCGGGGATGCACATCGGTTGGCGCCAGAGTTCGACGGCGGCGCCGGAGGAAGGACTGTGATCCGCTCGGGCCGCCGGTATGACTGCCTTCAAATACTAGGGCAGATCCGCCTCAGGTGTCGTCAATTGACCGGCCATCATTGGATGGCGGCTTTACCCCGTCTTCCCGGAAGTCTTACA
>JBMOGP010000655.1:0-1855 GCA_049318285.1 Hyphomonadaceae bacterium | reverse complement strand
AATTCGATGTCGTGCATGTATCTACATCCGCTCCGGCGTATCGATACCGATGAGGCCGAGCGCGAGCTCCAGCTGCTTCAATGTCGCCATCGCGAGCGAAAAGCGGGATGCTTTCTTCGCGGTGTCGCTCTCCACGAGGATCGGAGCCGCTGCGTAGAAAGCGGAGAAGGCCTGCGCCAGCGTGTAGGCGTGATCGCACAGGATGTGCGGCATGCGTTTATCATAGGCGCCGCGCAAGGCGTCGTTGAAGGCGTCGAGCGCGAGGACGAGCGCACGTTCTGCGTCCAGTTCGATCATGATCGGGCCGGGCTTCACCCCTTCCGCCTCGGCGCGGCGGGCGAGCGACTTGATGCGCACGACGGCGTAGAGGAGATAAGGGCCGGTCTTACCTTCGAACGAGATGAAGCGGTCAAGGTCGAAGATATAATTGGTCGTGCGGACGTTGGAGAGATCCGAGAATTTTACAGCAGCGACGGCGACCTTGTGGGCGATGTCAGCCTGTTCGGCAGCGGAGACGTCCGCGCCGAGTTCGGCTTCCTTCATGCGCGCCATCGCGACTTCGTCTGCCTGCTTAATGAAGGCCTGCAGTTTCAGCGTGCCGCCGTCGCGGGTCTTGTACGGCCTGCCATCGGGGCCGTTCACTGTGCCGAAGCCGAGGTGTTCGAGCGCGCTTTCCGGCATCAGCCCCGCCCGGTCGCTGGCCCGGAAGACCTGCTCAAAGTGCAGCGCCTGACGCTGGTCCACGACATAGAGGGTGAGCTGCGGGTCGACGCCCTGCTTGCGGTCAACGATCGTGCCAAGATCGGAGCCGTGATAGCCGATGGCGCCATCACGATTGACGAGGATGATCGGCGGCATCTCCTTCTTGTCGGTCTCCCGCGCAACGCGGATGATCCACGCGCCTGCATCGAGTTCGGCAATGCCCCTGGCCTTCAGGTCCTCGACAAGCGCAGGCACAAACGGCTCAGCATGGCTCTCGCCCTTCCACAGGTCAAAGCGCACGCCGAGGCTGATGCATTCACGCTCAAGCCCCACGCGCGTGACGTTGCAGAAGTGTTGCCACAGAGCCCGATAACCCGGGCGGCCGGATTGCAGTTCCTGCGTCGCCTTGCGGTCTTCGTCGCGACGGGCTTCGTCTGTTTTCGATTTTGACGAGGCGACGGGATAGAGCCGGCCGAGATCGTCCATCGAGACGGGGCTTTGCTCAGGATAGGGGCCGGTGAAGCTGGCGTCGAAATATGGCAGGCTTGGCTGCTCCAGCTTCACTTCATTGATGAGTTGGCCCATCTGCAGGCCCCAGTCGCCGAGGTGGACATCGCTGGTGACGGCGTCGCCCATGAAGCGGAACAGCCGCTGCAGCGAATCCCCGATCACCGTCGAGCGCAGGTGGCCGATGTGCATTTCCTTGGCGACGTTCCAGCCGCCAAAATCGATCACGACGCGGCGGGGCGTCTCGACACTGCGCGCACCTGAACGCAGATCAGAGGCGATCTGTTCGGCGCGGGCGGCGAGCGCCTGCGGAGTGAGGCGCACATTGATGAAGCCGGGGCCGGCAACCTCGGAGGCGGCGACCAGAAGCGAGGCCTTCAGCCCATCGACGACAGCGCTCGCGATTTCGCGCGGGTTCTTGCCGAGCTTCTTCGCGGCAGCCATGGCACCATTGCACTGAAAATCGGCCAGGTCCGGACGGTCGGAGCGGCGCATGGCGCCCGCTGCGGCGTCAATGCCCAGGGCCACGAAGGCGGCGCCGGCGAGGTCCGACAGCTGGTCGGCAAGGTCCTGTGGCTTGGTCATGTGCAGGTCCGGAGAGGGGCTGGTCTGGGCCCCGCCGGACTACTGGCCGGCGGCGGGTTTC
>JBMOGP010000654.1:0-1866 GCA_049318285.1 Hyphomonadaceae bacterium | reverse complement strand
CCCTCAAGCCGCACGGCCGTCAGACGGCCGCTCATATAGGCGCCTGTATCAACGCCGATACGACGGGCGTCGCGGTAGGGAGCATTGACCGGCGTATGACCATGCACAATCACGGCATCGAAGGGTTTATGGTCGTTGATGAAATCATCGCGGATCCAGAGCATGTCCGTTTCGCTTTGCTTATCGAGCGGCACACCCGGTCGAACGCCTGCATGGACAAAAAGGTAATCGCCCAGGCGCATGCTGACAGGCAGGCCGTTCAGGAACTGCAGATGTGTTTCGGGCAGAGCCTGCGTGAGTTCCTCGCATGCGCGATGCCAACTCTCCGCCGGTGCTTCGGGGCCGGGCGGCTGCACGCCATAAGACACAAGCGTTTCTGCTCCGCCATATGTCGCCCAGCGCGGCCCGGTTGATGGGTCCTGCAGGAACTCCAGCATCGCCAGTTCATGATTGCCCTTCAGGAAAACAGTTTCAAAGCCGCAGCATGCGTCGCTGAGAAGAAGATCAATCACCTCACGCGACTGGAAGCCGCGATCGACGTAATCTCCCAGAAAGATCAGCGTCGCTGCACAGTTCGGTCCCATCTGGCCGGCGTCATTTCTGAGCTGGATGATCAGGCGTTCGAGAAGATCGGCGCGTCCATGAATATCGCCGACAGCATAGATCCGCCGCCCCGCCGGTACTGCGGCGGGCGGGCCAACTCTCGCTGAGGGCGGCTCCCAGGCCAGCCTGTCGCGCGCCCTGGCTGTGGTGCGCCGTAGGAAGGCAAGGCCCTGCTCCGCTCGACGGGCGAGGAGGTTCCTGATCGCGACAAGACGGGGATAAAGCGACCCCAATCCCAACTCCTTTACTGCCAGGCTCTCTCCGGGACCCGGGAGGAGCGCAGACTGTGTCCTCGTGCGGGCCGGTACTCGTACAGGCCGGACCTCGCGGTCTTTCCAATGATCGCCCCACCGAACATGGGGAAGCAGACACAGAGCTTATCATCGGGGCGGTGAGGATGCAGATAAAAATCATGGAGCGGCATGCCCGGACCCCAGCCAGGCGCGCCCAAGCTGTCGCGGGCCTGACCTGATGCGGCGGATCGGCGGGACGCAAAGGACGGCCCGGGCGGGTCTCCGCAGCCGGCTCATGACGACGCGATCACGATGCGGGCTCGGCTTTTGCTTGGCCTGTCAGCCGGCATCCGCTAACATCGACGCGGCGGCCAAGAGCATCCGCTTACAATCACAGGGGCTGCAGGCATGGCCGCGCTGATAGCCGCAATTGCCAATCTCAAGGGTGGGGTCGGCAAATCCACCACGACTGTCATGCTGGCGGACGGTCTGGCGTTCTATTATGGCATGAACGTCCTTGTGATTGATCTCGACCCGCAGGCGAACTCGAGCCAGATGCTCCTGACCGAGCAGGGCGTGCAGGCCGCTTTCGACCAGGGAAAGGGAACTCTCCATCTGCTGGAGCGCTTCATCGCCGGGACCGGTGCAGCTGCAGGCGCTTTCGTGATGCCGAACGCTGTAAGCCTCGAGGAGCTGCGCCTTGCGGAAGTGAACGACCGGCGCCTGGGCTGGATTTCAAGCCTGCCTGCTCATCCCCAGCTCCGCATCTGCGAGCTTAGTCTTGAGGAAGAATGGTATGGCAAAGCGGGCACTCCCACGGGGCTTGCCCATGCGCTCGCAAATCATTTTCGCGAGGCGTTCGGGCCGCTCCGTCCGATCTACGATGTAATTCTGATCGACTGCCCGCCGCATCTGTCGCCCCTGGCGCGGGCCGGCCTTGCCCTCGCAGATGTCTTCATCACGCCCACGATAGCGGACTCAGTGTGCACATGGGGCACAAAGCAGTTCTCCGAGTGGGTGAGCAAAACCA
>JBMOGP010000653.1:0-1871 GCA_049318285.1 Hyphomonadaceae bacterium | reverse complement strand
AGATCATGCACGGGGCAGTCGGCTCTGCGCGGCAGAACGAGGGTGAGCGGGCCGGGCCAGAAGCGCTCCGCGAGACGGCGTGCGAATGGGCTGAAGTGTGCGAGTGACTCGGCCATCGCAAGGCTCGCGACATGGCAGATCAGCGGGTTGAAGGAGGGGCGTCCCTTCGCTGTGAAGATCGACGCGACGGCGGCGCCATTCGTAGCGTCGGCGGCGATGCCGTAGACCGTCTCGGTAGGTACCGCGACGAGGCCGCCGGCGAGAAGAATGCGTGCTGCCTCATCGAGCGAGGAGGCGTCCGTGCCGACGATGCGCGCTGGACCGCGAGAGGCTTTATGTGAATCGGAGTTCATCGAATTTCGACTCCGTTGATGACCCGTATGCGGCGCCCGCGAAGGCGCTGATGAGGTGTCGACGAGGCGCGAAGAGAGGTCGCGCGCGTGTGTCGAGGAGGGACTCGAGCAGCCTGATTTCGACTCCACGCTGTGACCTGATGGTCACAGTTTTTTGTGGATGAAGCCTCGTGCGAGGCGCCGATCTGGAGCTGCGATGCGGTGTTGAGACGAGTCGCGAGGACGAATCGCTGACCTCCATGAGCTCGCGTCTGTCCTTCGAGGCGCCGCTTGAGAGCGAAGAGCCTCACTGCCGCGTCGCGGTCACGTCGATCACCACGGCGACCTCGTTGCCGACCCACTCGGTGTCGCCCTTTGCTTCGGCGGGCGTGCCGGCGCCGACATTAAGGGCGAGCCGCTGGAGTGTTACCTCGCCGCGTGCGGTGGCGGTGTTTCCATCAAGGGTGAGCGTGAATGGGAGGCGTACGGGGTGATCGATCCCCTTAAGCTTCAGCACGCCGGTGGCTTCATATTGAGTATCGCTAAGCTTGTAGACGCCGCCGGTGACTTCGAAGACGGCTTCGGGGTGCTTGCTGACGTCGAACCAGTCGCCCTGCGTGACGCTCTCGTCGAAATACGGCTCGCCGGTGGAGACCTTGGCCATCGGGATGGCGATGCGGATGTAGCCGTCGACGGGCGTGTCGGCGTTTGGCGCGGCGGCGGTGTCGAGCTGGATCTGCGCGGTCCAGTCGGCGAACGCGCCTTCGAAGCCGTCGCCCTGATAGCTGGCGCGGAATTTGAGCGAGCTCTTCTCATAATCCACGGTCCATGACGGCGCGGTCGAGGCGGTCTGCGGTTCTTCTTCGGTCACCGTGGCGGCAATGGCCTCGTTGGGACGCGCAGAGAAGAGCGAGAAGCTGGCGATGGCGGCGAAGATCAGTGCGGCGGCGCCAAAGGCCCAGATGTGGCCCTGTCCGTTGTCGGGCGGGCCCGCCGTGCGGCCGAAGAGACCCGGCGCCATGCGGGCGAGGAGGCCATCCTTGTCGACGAACTGGTGCTTCAGTGCGCCGGCGACGTGCAGGACAAGAAGGCCGATGATGACCCAGGCGAGGTTGGCATGGACCTGTTCGAAGCCTTCCTCGAGGCCTTCGCGCGTGGTGGGGTCAAGCGCGGGGATGCCGGGCAGGCGAATATCGATGAGGCCGAAATAGCGGGTGGGTGCATCGGACGAGGCTGACGCCATGATCCAGCCGGTGAGCGGCATGGCAATGATCAGCACATAAAAGAGGACGTGGACGGCGCTGGCTGCGAATTTCTGCCAGCCGGGCATGGGCGGCTCGGGCGGCGGCGGGTTCATGAGGCGCCAGATGATGCGTGCGACCGAGAGCAGCAGGATGGTGATGCCGAAGGATTTGTGGAGCTGGACGATGGCGAAGTAGTCGGGACCTGGGTCCATCTCCTCCATCAGCCATCCGATGCCGATAAGGCCGATGATCGAGAAGGCGATGATCCAGTGCAGCGCGATGGCGACGGCGGTGT
>JBMOGP010000652.1:0-1879 GCA_049318285.1 Hyphomonadaceae bacterium | reverse complement strand
TTCGAGGGCAATCCGTTCACGCACGATCTGGTGCGCTGGGGGCTCTATCGCAGGCTGGTTACAGCAGAGCCGAGGCTGGCGCTGGGTGAGCCGACAATCGGGTGGGTGGTGGCATCCCTCGATGTGTGCGCGGGATTCCTCACGCCTGGTGCGCTCGACACGATCGCTCGCATGCCGATGCTGGTGGCGACTGCAAGCGAGGAAGCGATTGTCGATCCTGCGGCGGCGGCGCGTGTGCTGCCCAGCCTGAAGTGTGCCCGTCACGTGGTGATCGAGGGCGCAAGCCACGAGATCTTCATGGAAACGGACGGGCGGCGTGCTGTCTGGTTCGCAGCATTTGACGAGCTCTGTGCGCAGGTTGGCGTCTGACGCGATTGGTGTACGCCGAACGCGGCTAATGCGGAATCTGCTGAGTGTCGTCCATCGTGCGGTTGAGCAGGCGTTGCAGCGACGACTGCAGCGTGCGGTTCGAGGCCGTGAGGTGGCGCTTGCGGAAGTGCTTGATCTCGGGCCGCGTCAGGGCGCCGATCGAAGCGGCTTCGTCGTCGGGTGAGTCCTGGCCGGCGAAGACGTAGGCGGCGACGCCGTTCTTCTGAGCAAACTGTTCCATCAGTTTGCGGGCCTGCTGTTCGGGTGTTGGGCCACGCAGGGCGCGGCGGACCAGATAGAAGGCGCCCCACGCCCCTGCGCACAGGGCGACAAGCCCCGGAAGCGAAAGGCCTCCCGCCCCGAGCAGGCCGGCCGTGATGGTGCCGATGGATTCAAGCGCCAAGGCGGGCAGCGCTTGGTTCTGGAACGCGGCGAGGCCGCCCACGCCGAGAGCGACGCAGGCAAGACAGGTCGGCCATTTCCAGCGGCGTTCGACGCGCAGCTTGGTCTCGGCGCGAAACAGGTCCTGGCGCGTTTCCTTGAGCATGTCGTCGTGCGCGCGCGCGAGGCTCAGCACCTCGACGACCAGCGATGGCTCAAGCGTTATCGGCTGGCTTCCTGCACGAGGTCTCATGCCGATGTCCCCCGAATATGACCGCTTGGAGCGCCTCAGCCTGCCAGGCATTCAGCGCAATCCGATTCAACACGGTCAAACAACGCCGACTGATGCGCCCGCGTTCCCGGCGATCAGAATTTCGTGGGATCGAGGCCCAGCGCTTCGGCAAGCGCGCTGATTGCGAGATTTTCCTGCTGTTCCAGCTTGCCGTCGGCGACCACCGCCTGTTGCGCCACCCGCATCAGCACGGCCTTGTCGCCGGGCTGGGTGATCTCGGTCCGGATCGTAACCAGCGCGGTCCCGAAGCTCTGGGCCGCGTGGACCTCGCCGGAGGCCTGCGTCCAGGCGTCGGCGATGGCGGCGTGCCCGAAATTGGCGAAGGCCGGATCGCGCGAGGCGATTGCGGAGAAGCGTCCGGCTTCAATCGGGGCCAGCCTGCCATCGGCAAACGCGACCATGGCGAAGGCGCGGGCGGCATTGATCAGCAGGGGTGTCATGTCGGTGATCCTGTAGCGGTTACAGAGCTGAACGTCTGAGCGAGATCAAAGCCTCGTCGAGAATGCGGCGGTTGGCAGCCGCTGCGATCTGGCCGCCGAGCTGCGGGGGATTGCCGTGCCAGTCTGCGACCACGCCGCCTGCGCCTTCGATCACCGGGATCAGTGCGGCCACGTCATGCGCCTTGAGGCCGGTCTCGGTTACCATGTCGATCGTGCCGGCCGCCAGCCGCGCGTAGGCGTAGGCGTCGAGGCCGTAGCGGGTGAGGCGGGCGGTGGCCCGGATATGCTCGAAGGCGCCGCGCTCGGGCGCGGTGAGAATGAACGGGTCGGTGGTCGAGAGGATGGCGTCGGTCAGCTTCTGGCAGTCGCGTGTCTTCAAGGTCAGCCTTGATCCGCG
>JBMOGP010000651.1:0-1882 GCA_049318285.1 Hyphomonadaceae bacterium | reverse complement strand
CCAAGTCGATCGTGTTCTGGGCGGGCGGCAAGATCCGCCGCGTCGACATGAGCGGCGCATCGCAGGTGATCCCGTTCCGCGTGAATGACACGCGCGTGGTGATCGATCCGCCGCAGCCGAAGATCGACGTGGCGCCGGATACGTTCCGCACCAAGATGCCGCGTTTTGTGTCGGTCTCGCCGGATGGCAAGCGCGTTGTGTTCGAGAGCCTCGGGAAGCTCTATGCGAAGCAGCTTCCGAATGGCGCGCCAGCGCGGCTGACGCAGACGCGTGGGCAGGAGATGGAGCTGTTTCCGTCATGGTCGCGTGATGGCCAGCGGCTGGTCTATGTCGAGTGGACCGACGTCGGGATGGGCCGCATTCGCGTGATGAACGCCAACGGCTCTGGCGGGCGCGTCGTGACAGCCGTGCCTGGACATTATCGCCGTCCGCGCTTCTCCCCGGACGGAGAGACGGTCGTGTTCGAGCGGGGATCGGGCGGCTATCTGCTGTCTGACTTGCGGTCGGATGATCCGGGTGTCTATCGCGTCGCGACGGCGGGCGGCGCGATCACCACGGTGACGGACGATGGCGCATTTCCGCATTTCGGCGCAGGCAATGACCGTGTTTTCCTGACCCGATCAGAGCAGCAGCAAGGCGTACTGGTTTCGGTTGACCTCAACGGCGAGACGGAGCGCACGCATGCCAAGGGCGATATGGTGGCGGGGTACGATGTCTCGCCGGATGGCCGCCATATCGGCTTCCGCGACAACTATGCGGCCTATGTGATGCCGCTTGCGGCGGGGCCGCAGGAGATCGGGGCGGGCAAGGGTGGATCCGCCATGCCGGTGGTGAAGGCCAGCGCGGGTGGCGCGACCTATCTGTCGTGGACCGACGGCGGGCGGCAGCTGAACTGGAGCCTTGGGCCCACGCTGTATTCGGCCAATGTCGATGCGATGATGCCGCTGGCGCCGACGAAGGACGAGGAGAAGGCTTCCTACAAACCGCCGGAATCGGGCGCTGATCTTTCGATCCCGGTAACGGCGGCGAAGCCTTCCGGGACGCTGGTGCTGACGGGCGCGCGTATCGTGACCATGGCCGACGCCAATGGCGGCGTGATCGAGGATGGCGTGATCGTCATCAACGACAATCGCATCACGCGGGTGGGTCGTGCTGCGTCCGTGCCGGTTGCGCTGGGGGTCCGGACGATCGACCTCAAGGGCAAGACAATCATCCCCGGCCTGATCGATGCGCACGCGCATGGCCCGCAGGGCGATGATGACATCATCCCGAACCAGAACTGGAGCGCGCTGGCGCACCTGGCTCTCGGCGTGACGACGGTATTCGATCCATCGAATGCGGCCAGCGAAGCGTTCGTCTCGGAAGAGATGCAGCGCGCCGGGTTGATTGTCGGGCCGCGGACGTTCTCGACCGGCGAGATTGTGTATGGCGCACGCAGCCGTGGCACTCTGAACGACATCAAGGACTATGATGATGCCGTGGCGCATGTGCGCAGGCTCAAAGTGCAGGGCGCTGCGGGTATCAAGAACTATAACCAGCCGCGACGTAACCAGCGCCAGCAAGTGGTCGCCGCGAGCATTGCGGAAAACATCCAGGTGGTGGCGGAGGGGGCTTCTCTCTTTGCACAAGACATCGCGCTGATTGCCGACGGCAACACCGCGCTCGAGCACAACATCCCGCAGATGGCGCTCTATGAAGACGTGGTCAGCTTCTTCGCGCAGACCAAGGTTGCCTACACGCCGACGCTGGTCGTCACCTATGGGGGGCTTGCGGCTGATCCCTACTGGCGCTCGCGGACGGATGTGTGGCGCCACCCGATCCTGTCGCGGCATGTGCCGCCGCATATCCTGCAGCCGAGCAGCGTTCGGCGAACACAGGCGCC
>JBMOGP010000650.1:0-1882 GCA_049318285.1 Hyphomonadaceae bacterium | reverse complement strand
GGCGGCAGGAAGAAGACGAGGTAGGCGAGGGCGGGCAGGAAGAGCCAGAGCGCCTCAAGGCCAAAGCCGATGCGGCTGTCGACATTGGTCGTCTTTCGGATCGCGCCATAGATCGCGAACGAGAACGCGAGCGACAGCGACACGAACGGGAATTGGCCGACCACAAGCGTCTGATTGAGGACGCCTGCGGCGGCGATGCCGACGGCGAGGAGCTGGAGCGGACGGAAGCGCTCGCCGAAGAACATTGCGGCAAAGAGAAAGACGATCAGCGGGTTGATGTAGTAGCCGAGGCTGCCTTCGAGGACGCGGTGGTTGGTGACGGCCCAGATGTAGATGGTCCAGTTGGCAGCGATCGCGATGCTGGAGGCGAGCAGGGTGAACAGCATGCGCGGGGCGCGGAAGACGCCGGCGAACTCGCCCCATTTGCCGGCGGCGATGATCAGGACCAGCGCGGTGGGGACAGACCAGACGATGCGGTGGGCGAGGATCACCAGCGGCGGCAGGTCGCCCAGGAACTGGAAATACAGGGGCAGGAAGCCCCACAGCCCATAGGCGGCCATGGCGGCGAACAGTCCCGCGCGTGTTTCGGCGTTCATGGGCATGGCGGCTAGATAGGCGGATTTGGCGGGGGTAGTAAGCCGAGGCGTGGGCGATAGTTTCTCAACTGGCCGGGAGATTTTCTCCTCGCGGTTCGGAGCTACCCTGCCAGCGCCTCGGCAAACACGCCCCTGTTCAGCAGCAGCTCGGCGCACTGGACGGCGCACATGGCGGCGCCGTTGCGCAGGTCGTCGGCGACGATCCACATGGCGAGGCCATTCTCGACGGTGACGTCGTCGCGGACGCGGCAGACATAGGTTGCCCATTCGCCGACCGCGCCGATCGGGGTCTCGTAGCCGTCTTCCTCCTCGCGCCGGTCGATCAGCAGGATGCCCGGGGATTCGCGCAGCAGCGCGCGCGCTTCGGCGGCAGGAAGGGGTTGCGCGAGTTCGACGTGCACGGCTTCGCCGACGCTGACGAAGGTGGGCACGCGCACGCAGGTGGCGACGACCTGGATGTCGTTGTCGATGATCTTCCTGGTCTCGCTGGAGAGGCGCCATTCCTCTTCGGTGAAACCATCATCCATCACCTCGTCGACGGACGGGATGACGTTGAAGGCGATCTGGCGCGGGAATTCCTTGGGCTCGGGCGCCTGGTTCACATAGATGCCCTTGGTCTGGGTCCAGAGCTCGTCGATGGCGCGCTGGCCTTCGCCGGAAACCGACTGGTAGGTGGCGACCACCACGCGCACCACGCCGGCTGCGTCATGCAGCGGCTTGAGCGTGCGGACGAGCTGGCAGGTGACGCCGTCGGGCACGGCGATGATGTTGCGGCGGGCATAGCCCTCGATCGCGGCGGCGTTGACCTCGGGCACCATGAGCGGGACCTGCGGGTCGTTGCGGAAGGCCCGGGAGGTGTCGATCACGATGCAGCCAGCGGCCGCGATGGCGTTGCCATACTTGCGGGCGGCGCTGTCGGCGGTGGCCATGAAGCAGACCTGGGTGTCCGAGAAGTCGTACTCATCGACGTCCCTGGCCTTCAGGATCGCGTCGCCGAAGCTGATCTCGGCGCCCATCATCTTGCGCGAGGTGAGGGCGACCGTCTCGGCGGCGGGGAAGCCCCGCTCGGCGAGGATGCCGAGAATCTCGCGACCGACCATGCCGGAAGCGCCGAGGACTGCGACCTTGAGGGCCATGGAAATCTCCTTGAGGACGCTCACCATATGGGGGCGTCCGTCGTCTTATGGTCACATTCGTGCGGTTTCTTTGCCGCAGTAGCCCGTCTCATCGGTAGCGCGTATTGCCGCCTTGTCAGAAACGCCGGGTCCAGTTGCCTCAAATCAGTC
>JBMOGP010000649.1:0-1884 GCA_049318285.1 Hyphomonadaceae bacterium | reverse complement strand
TCGCTGTCGACGCTCAAGTTCGCGACGCGCGCCAAGACCGTCGTCAACGCGCCCGAGCACCTGTTCAAGGCCGACCTCGGCTACGACAATGGCGAACTCTATGGCCAGCTGTCGGTTGCCTACACCGGCTCACGCTACTTCTCCTACGTGAACACGGCAGAAGTCGACGCCTATACGCTTGTCGACCTCTCGGCCGGATATCGCTTCAGCGACGACCTGCTGGAAGGGGCCGAAATCCAGCTCAACATCACCAACCTGATGGACGAGCAATACGTCTCGACAGTGGGCACCAACGGCTTCAACGCCGGGGCCGACAACCAGACGCTGATGGTCGGTTCGCCGCGGCAAGTCTTCGCCACGGTCCGCAAGTCCTTCTAGCCTGCCCCGGTAGAAGGGCTGATACTGGCGCCGCCGGAGCCTGACCCTCCGGCGGCGCCTTTCTTTTGTGGGGACGACAATGAAGCTGACACGACGCGAAACACTGGCCGGCGCAGCAGCGCTTGGCGCAAGTGCATGCGTGACAGGGCCGGAGCCTGTGGCAATGGCTGATGCGCATCCGGCAACAGGCAGGACGCTGAGCCGGATCGCCTTTGGCTCGTGCGCAAAGCAGAGCAAGGACCAGCCGATCTGGGACGCCATCAACGCTGCGAACGCCGACCTCTTCATCTTCCTTGGCGACAACATCTACGCCGATACGCGCGACCCGAAAGTGATGGCGGAGAAATACGCCATGCTGGCGGCCAAACCCGGCTTTCAGAAGCTGCGCGCCAACACGCCGGTCTGCGCCATCTGGGACGATCATGACTATGGCGAGGACGACGCCGGCGCCGATTATCCGATGAAGGATGAAAGCCGCAGGCAGTTCTGCGATTTCTGGGGCGAGAGCGCCGACAGCGTGCGCCGCACGCGCGACGGCATCTACGCAGCCCACCTGTTCGGCCCGGCTGGGCAGAGGGTACAGGTTATCCTGCCTGACCTGCGCTGGAACCGCACCCCCATCCGCAAGCTCGATCTTGGCGGCAAGACGTATGCCGCCTGGGAGAGCGAACAGCGAAAGGCCGGCGCGCCCGTGCCTGGCCCGTATGAACGCAACCCGGCGCTCGAGGCGACCATGCTGGGCGAGCCGCAATGGGCATGGCTCGGGCAGCAGTTGCGCCAGCCTGCAGAGGTGCGTGTTCTGGCCTCCAGCCTGCAGGTGCTTGCCGACTTCGCCGGATGGGAGGGCTGGATCAACTATGCCCGCGACCACCAGCGCCTGTTCGCCGCCATCCGGGAGACGAACGCCAACGGACTGGTCTGCATTTCCGGCGACACGCACTATGCCGAGCTGTCCATGCTCGACCTCAACACACCCTACCCGGTCTGGGACCTCACCTCGTCCGGGTTGACGGAGGTCTGGCCCGTGCTTCCGCCAAATGCGCTGCGCGTGGGCGATGCGCTGCGCGAGAACAATTTCGGCCTGATCGACATCGACTGGAACAAGCGCGAGCTCAACCTGCAGGCCTGCGATGTGAAGGGCGATGTGCGGATCAGCCGGCGCGTGCCGCTGGATACGCTGAGGGTTGCCTAGCGGTTTGCAGCATCCGTCCGCCCGCTTGGCAGACGGACGTAACGGCATGTCTGGTCAAGCGCCGGACGCTGGCGCAGACTCACCCCCGAGACGGCCATTCAGGCCGCCGGACGACGGGGACGGAAATGACGACATTCACGAAGGCTGTGCTGGCTGGCGCAGCGGCTCTTGCGCTGGCGTCCTGTCAGGCGACAGCCCCGCCGACGGCCGATGCGCCAGCAGCCCCGGCGGCCCCGGCAGTCGCCGCCCCCGCGCACGATATTGTTCCTGCCCCGCAACAGGTCGCTGGCACGTCCGCTCACCCGGGCGAGGCA
>JBMOGP010000648.1:0-1888 GCA_049318285.1 Hyphomonadaceae bacterium | reverse complement strand
CCTCGGCCTTCGCCTGCATGCGAGCCGGGATTTCCTCTGACAGGATTTCGAGCAGAAGCTGTGGCATTCGGGCCTTGTTCGCAGTCGCAGAAACCGGTGCGTGAGTGCAGCGGAACGAGCCGAAAGGCAAGGCTGCTGAGGCCGTCCGCCCGCCCCACACTGAAAGGGCGCCGGATACCGGCCGCCGACTACTCCCTCTGCGCCGGCGCCGGCGTTTCGGACAGCAACGGCCTCAGCCACTCTGCTTGCAGAGCGTCCATCTGCGGCAGCATCACCCGCGTCGTGTAGTGCCCGAAAAGCTGGTCCCCGCTCATGAAGGCCCAGTCGACGATCTGGTTCTCCTGGAAGTCCACAATCGCGTGTTCCTTCAGGTCGCCCAGAAATCGCGGCTGCACCGACAGTTCGCCGACAATCCTGTCCGGGGCGCGAGCCACATTCTCCACCCACGCCTCCTCGACGCCGGGCTGGCCGTCGCGGCGCGGAAACGCCGCCTTCAGCGAGAAATCATAATCGCCCGCGTCGGGCAGCGCGAACCGGTCCCAGAATGCAGGCAGGCTGGCCCGCGCTGCGTCCTTCGCCGCCGCAAGCTCCCTCTGATAGGCCGCTTCTGGATCGTCCACCTGTCCCGAACAGGCCGCAAGCGCCAGGCCTGCCAGCGCGGCCAGTTTCCTCACGGGGTCGCACCGGCCATGGGGTCGGTGACCCTGATCTCGAACAGCTTGGGCCAAAGCTTGCCAGTCACGTAGAGCTTGTCGTTCGCCTTGTCCCACGCAATGCCATTCAGCACGTCGGTCTGCTGCCGTTCAGCGGGCGTGAGCAGGTTCCGCAGCAGCAGCACGCCCGTCACCTTGCCCGTTGCCGGATTGATCCGCACGATGCGATCGGTCTCGAACACGTTCGCCCAGATCTCGCCCTTCACGAACTCCAGCTCGTTCAGCTTTGCTACAGGCTGGCCATTCATCGTCACGTCGATGCGGCCGGTCTCCTGCAATGTCGCCGGATCCAGCTTGCGGATCTGGTGCGTGCCGTCGCTCATGTAGATCTGCGTGTCGTCACGCGTCAGGCCCCAGCCCTCGCCCTGATAGGTCCACTCGCCTTCCTTCGCGAGCGTTTCCTTGTCGAGAATGAAGCCCTTCTGGTGGCGCCAGGTCAGCGTGATGACGCGGTCATCCCAAACCACCATGCCCTCGCCGAAATACTGCGGATCAATGACGTGCTCCTGCTGCACGGCGCCGGTCTTCAGATCGACCTTCCGAACCCATGACGTGCCCTCCTGCCCGGTGCTTTCCCACAGCTGGCCATCCTCGATCAGCAGCCCCTGGGTGAACGCCTTGGGATCATGCGGATAGGTCGCGACCACCTCGTAGGAAAAGGCAGGCATCGCAGGCGCTGCGATAACGGGCGTCGGCGCAGGCCCCGTTGCGGGCGAGCATGCGGAAGCGGCGAGCAAGGCGGCTAGAAGCAGGGTTCTCATGACCCTGCTTCTAACGCGATGCGATTTCCCGCGCCAGCGCATCGATCACTGGGCCTGCGACGGCTGGCGCGGTCCCGGAGGGGCGTGCGCCGGCAGGGCCGGCAGATTGCCGACCATGCCATTGGGCAATGCCTTGGCGCGCGCCGCCTTGAAGGCGGGCCTGGCCTCGATGCGGGTCCGCCATTCAGCGATCCTCGGGAACTGGTTCTTGTCGACGATGTTCAATGCCGTCGCGAAGTTCAACGGAAAAACCATCATGATGTCAGCTGCCGAAAACTCCGAGCCTCCGAACCAGGGATGCCTGGAGAGATAGTTCTCGGCGTACTGGACGACCTGTTCCGAATCGACCAGCGGCGAGCGCGAGGTCGGCGGCTTGATCTGCCAGACGCGATAGTCGGCGATAACGCGCGAGGC
>JBMOGP010000647.1:0-1890 GCA_049318285.1 Hyphomonadaceae bacterium | reverse complement strand
GGCTTCGCCGGACGTGTCGAGAACCAGGCGATGAGCCTGCAGGCGCTCCAGAAGGGCTATGCAACTGCTGGTACGGATACCGGCCACTCATCCCCCGGACGCGGCATCGATGGCGCATGGGCGATGGGCGATTACGAACGCATCGCCAACTATGCCCATGCTGCGATCCATCGCGTCTCCGCAACGTCGAAGGCGATGGTGCAGGCGCGTTACGGACGGGCGCCCGAGCGGACCTATTTTGCGGGTTGCTCGAATGGCGGACGCCAGGCGCTGCAGATGGCGCAACGCTATCCGACCGATTTTGACGGCATCATCGCGGGAGCGCCCGCCATCGACTTCCAGGGCATCACGGCCGCCTTCTCGACCGTCACCCAGAAGATGTATCCGGATCCGAAGAAGCTGGACGCACCCGTGATCGACAAGACCGCGCGCGAGACGCTGGCGAAGGCCGTTATGGCCAAGTGTGATGCGATCGACGGCCTCAAGGACGGAATTCTCGGCGATCCGCGCAAGTGTACGTTCGAGGCGAAGACAATCCAGTGCAAGAGCGGCGATAAGGCCAACTGCCTGTCACCGGCGCAGGTTGCGGCCGTCGATGCGATCGTCAAAGGGCCGATGGTCAACGGCAAGCCTTTCCATGTCGGCTTCGGCTGGGGGGGCGAGCAGACCGAAGCCGATTGGGGCACCTGGTTGATCGGCAGCAAGGATCGTGTCGGAGCGGGACAGCCGAGCCTCGCATACGGCTTCTCAGGAGAGTTCATGCGCTATTTCGTCAAGGGCGATCCAACGTGGGATCATTCGCGCACCAACCTCGTCGAGCTGCCGAAGGAGATGAAGCTGCTGCAGATGACGCTGTCGCCGACCAACCCGGATCTCTCGGCCTTCCGCGGCAATGGCGGGAAGCTGCTGATTTATCACGGCTGGTCGGACTCGGCGCTGTCGCCGAACATGAGCATCAATTATGCCGACAAGGTCTATGCGAAGGATGCGTCTGCGAAGAACGACGTGCGGATGTTCATGCTGCCGGCTGTCGGCCATTGCGCAGGCGGGCCGGGACCTGACCGGGTCGACTATCTCGATGCGCTGGACAAATGGGTCAGCACGAAGTCGGCGCCGGATGAGTTGACGGCAAGCTTTGCCGCCGGCGGCTCACGCAAGCTGTGCGCCTACCCGAAGACAGCGGTCTATGCGGGAACCGGGGATGGCAAGAGCCCCGATCACTTTCGCTGCGAATAGGTCTGCGGGCGCAACCTCGCAGGTCTCCAGTTTGAGACGACTGGCGCTGTTTTACCGGGGCAGAAAGTTGCGGTAGGGCGTGGCGATGACCACCGCCTATCCTTCGCCGCCGAACAAGCCCGATGAGGCGTCCTGCTGTCATCGCGGATGCTGCCCGTGCATATTCGACTACTACTGGGACGCGCTGGCGCGATGGGAAGAAACCGTGCGCGCCATGGGGGCGGATCCCGAAGCTGTACTGGCGGCCATGGAGCGGAAACGCTGACGGGTGGTGTGCTTCCAATCGCCGGAGGAACCGGGCAGCTTGGTATCCATTTCACAGGCGGTATCGTGCTCCATGGAGGCGCGTCATGACATTGCGCAATGTTCTCGTTTTTTCGGCTGGCGGCCTGGCTGTTGCCCTGTCGGCCTGCGCGGGGCAGGCGGACAATCCTGTGTCCGTCGGCATTGGGATCAATCCGCAACTTGAGGCGCCGAAGACGTCGCTCATTCCAGCAGTGAAGCTTGCCGAAGCCAGGCGTTGGGCTCCAGGACAGATGCCCACGCCCGCGGCCGGTCTGAAGGTGACAGCATTTGCGACCGGGATGGATCACCCGCGCTGGCTTCATGTGCTGCCAAACGGCGATGTTCTCGTCGCGGAGACGAATGCGCCGG
>JBMOGP010000646.1:0-1898 GCA_049318285.1 Hyphomonadaceae bacterium | reverse complement strand
GGCGGACTTACGCTTCGCTGTCGCTTCCGATTTCGCCATTCCGTCTCTCCGCAGACCCTTGTTGTCAGTCCGGCCATCCCGGGCCGTCTCGACTTTAGCCGGCTGGGCCTTAACCGTGCCGGTCTTCTCGCTCCCGCCTTTCGGCGGGGTCTCCTTCGTTGCAGCGGGTTTCTCCGACGCCTTGGGAGGCGGCGCTTTAACCGGCTGGGTCTTGGCCGCAAGCGGCTTTGGTGTCGCGACCGGTTTGGCCGCGGCCTTGGTCCCGGCGCTTCCCTTGATCACGGGCTTCACAGGCTCAGCCTTTTTCGAATCCTTGCCCGTTGCCGCCTTTGCGGCTTGAGGCTTGGCAGCAGGCTTGCCCTTGGCATCGGCCCTGGCTGGCGCTTTCGCAGTCGCCTTGCCTTTGGCCGGGGGGGCTTTCGCCTTATTCTTCAAATCAGTCTTCAGAGCGTTTCGACTCCATAGCGGCCCCCATCCCACCGATGGCGTTCCTGAGATCCTGCGCGCCGTCGCTCGCGGGTGAGGTCGTCGCCTCGTCCACAACCGACCGGCTGGCGCTGCGACGCTCGATCACTTTCTGCATGATCCTTGCCTGATGGGCGGCGCTCATGATTTCCACGCCTTCCTCGTCAGCCCGTTTCGTCGCCTGCACCTCAACCGCAAGCGTCCTTGCCACATGGAACCTCCCGATGGCGTCAAGCCAATCGCGACCCTCGTTAGACAAAGGGTCCATCGGCTGCCCGACAGGGAAGGTTTCCAAAAGCTCGACAGCCCGCTTGCGGCCAAGGCTACGTAGATGGGCCGCAACAGTACTCCGGTCAAGCATTTCGGACCCATTGTAGACGTCAAAGGCTGCGGTTCTGATCGCATCTGCGTCAGGATCGTCGAATACCGCCTTCGCCAGCGCCTCCGGCGCCTGTTCCATCATCCGCGGGCTCTCGATCGCCCGCACCACGAGGCGCAGGCCGCCTAGGCCCGTCGGACCCGGTGAGAAGCCTTTCTTCCCCAGCGGCACCCCCGGCGCGACCGCCCCCCTGCCACCGCCATTGGCCCCATTTCGGGCGCCCCGGGCGTGCCAGTAGAGCCGGTCGCGCAGCTCGCGCTCATAGGCCTTCTTCACGCCGGGATGCTTGATAAGGCCCACAGCGGCCATAAGCCGCGCTTCGAATCCGGCCCGCCGCTCAGGCGTATCCAGCGGCTCGGCGTCCAGCTCCCGGATCCACAGCAGGTCCACAAGCGGCCGTGCGCTGGTCAGCATTTCGCGCATCACGCCAGGGCCGCGGACCCGCACCACGTCGTCCGGATCCATCCCGTCCGGCAGCAGGACGAAATACAGGGTCTTGCCCGGCTCGATCAGCGGCAGGGCCCGGTCGCACGCCCGCCATGCCGCCCTGATGCCCGCCGCGTCCCCGTCAAAGCACAGGATCGGCTCGGGACCCGCCCGCCACAGCAGCTCCAGCTGCTCTTCGGTCAGCGCCGTGCCCAGCGGCGCCACCGCCGACCCGATGCCCGCCTCCGCCAGCGCGATCGCATCGACATAGCCTTCGGTGACGATCACGCCCTGCGAAAGAGGCCCCTCCTTGATCGCCGCCATCGCCTCGCGCGCCGCCATGTAGCGATACAGCGTCCGCCCCTTGTGGAAGAGCGGTGAGTCCGAGGAGTTGAGGTATTTCGGCTTCCCGTCCGGCTCGAGTGTGCGCGCACCAAACGCGATCACCCGCTCCGAATGGTCGGTGATCGGGAAGATCACCCGGTTCCTGAACCGGTCCCAGGGCTGACGTGACTTGCCGTCGGCGCCTGCTTCCGGCTGCACCACCAGCCCCGCCTCGATCAGCTCCTCGACCGACGCGCCCTCTTTCGTCAGCAGGTCCAGCAGCATGCGCCACCCATCCGGCGCA
>JBMOGP010000645.1:0-1920 GCA_049318285.1 Hyphomonadaceae bacterium | reverse complement strand
TCCCATCGCCTCGAACGCCTTGAGGTGCAGGTCGACAGGCCGGGCGCCGATCGCACAGCCGCCCGGCAGCGAGACCGTCGCATGCCCCACGCGCGCCAAAAGCGGCCCAAGCACGTTGAAAGTTGCCCGCATCTTACGGACGAGATCGTAGGGCGCGATGGTCGAGGTGATGTTCTCCGCGTGCAACCGGCATAACGCCTCGCCCCTCGGCCACTCGACCACAACGCCCAGGCTCTGCAGCAGCTTCTCCATGAAGCGCGTATCCGCCAGGTTTGGCATCGAGGTCAGCACAAGCGGCTCCTCGCAGAGCAGAGACGCCGCCATCAGCTTGAGCGCAGAATTCTTGGCGCCGGATATGGGGATCCGACCCTCAAGCGGGCCGTTCGCGAGAATCGAGAGCTTGTCCATGAGGGTTGGTTATGGTCCCGAAATTGGCCGGCACAAGGCGCGCGGACGCCTAATCCTCGGCCGAACCCGACTTTCCGGCGATGTCGACGCCTTCAGTCCGCCCAGCCGCCTTACGCCGCTTCAGGTTCGCCCGCAGCGCGTCAGCCAGCTTTTTGGTCCGTCCGTCGGGCTGCGACCCGGGTTTCTGGGGCTTTTCGGGTGTATTCCGCGACATGATCGCCTGTCTACCACCTCCCCTTCCCAATGGGAGGGGTTTCCGTTATGCGGACGCTCCTTGAGCGGGATGCTGCCGTAGCTCAGTGGTAGAGCGCATCCTTGGTAAGGCTGAGGTCGGGAGTTCAATCCTCCCCGGCAGCACCATCCCGCGAATAACTAGCCGTTATCCACCTGGACGTCTGGTGACATCGCCAACAGCCGCGCCTCGTCCTCATCCGTCATGAACACGTCGAGGGTCAGCTCTGTCTCGCCCGACAGCATGTCGGCCGACACCTCGCAATTATTGTGCAGCCACGCATGCAGCCGCCCGTCGGAGGCAGGAATGGTTACCCGACGCGGACGCCGGTTGCGGAACAGCACGCCCTCGATCCGGAACAATAGTTCGTCCACACCCAGCCCGGTCAGCGCCGACACCAGCTGGGCCGGCGGGCTATGCGTCTCGGCGCGGGCTGTCAACAGGTCCCGGATCGCTGGCGCTACCGCGTCTGCCTTGTTCCACACCTCGAGAACGGGCGGTCGCTCCAGCCCCGTCTCTTCCGAGAGTTGCTCCAGAATTCCGTAGACGTCGTTTGACTGATACTCGGTGTCGGGATGTGCGATATCGCGGACATGGATCAGCATGTCCGCCTCCATCGCTTCTTCCAGCGTTGCGCGGAAAGCCGCGACCAGCGTCGTCGGCAGGTCCGTGATGAACCCCACCGTGTCCACCAGCGCCATCCGCCGCCCGGACGCCGCCACGATCTCGCGCGCAGTAGGATCGAGCGTCGCAAACGGCATATCCGCAGCAAGCACATCCGACGATGTCAGCAGGTTGAACAGCGTGGACTTGCCCGCATTGGTATACCCAACGATAGCGGCCACCGGCGCGCCGCGCTTAGCCCTGCCCTCGCGCTGAAGCCGCCGTGTGCGCCGCACATCTTCCAGCTCGCGCTTGAAGCCGGCGATGCGCTTGTCGAGCAAGCGCCTGTCAGTCTCCAGCTGGCTTTCGCCGGGGCCGCCGAGGAAGCCGAAGCCCCCACGTTGACGTTCAAGGTGGGTCCATGTCCGCACCAGGCGCGAGCGCTCATACAGCGACCGCGCCATCTCTACCTGCAGCCTGCCTTCCGCCGTCCGCGCGCGCAGACCGAAGATCTCGAGGATCAGCCCAGTCCGGTCAACGACCTTGAGCTTGAGTGCCGTTTCCAGATTGCGCTGCTGCACCGGCGTCAGTGCGCCATCGACGATGAAAAGCGTCACGCCCTCGTCGCGAAAGCGCTGCGCCAGCGCATCAAGCTGCCCTGATCCAAGAAGCCGCGC
>JBMOGP010000644.1:0-1920 GCA_049318285.1 Hyphomonadaceae bacterium | reverse complement strand
AGCCTGGTTCACCGTCAACGTGGAATGGATGTGGTCCAAGCCGCGCATCATGGAGGCCTATCTCAACATCGCCGAGTGGGGCGATGGCATATACGGCGCCGAACAGGCCGCGCAGGATCGCTTTGGCGTTTCAGCGAAGGACCTCACGCCAAGACAGGCGGCAGCCCTCGCCGCCGTCCTGCCCAGCCCCAACCGCTGGAAGGTCGACGGCCGGTACGCCTCCGGCCGCCGCAACACGCGCATCCAGTCGCTGATGGCCATGGTCAGGCGTGACAAGCTGGATGCCTGCGTTGTGGGACCCTGACCGCACGCCGGCGACAGGCGCCTCGGCAGGCACGATGCTTTCTTCCCGCGCCTGCAACACACGTGTGCGAGGTGAACCGGGTGTCCTTCAGGCGCGGGACGGAGGCGGCGGCCCGCAGGCATTTCAGAATTTCGTCCGCGCCCGAAGCGCGCGCGTTTTTGCCGGCGGGGAGCCCGCTCTCCTGATTGAATTGAGCGATCTCCGCCAGAAACGAGCAGCAGACAGGGTTCGCCAATAACACGCTGTCCGGCATCGGTCGGCGCGGCCGCAGCTTCAGCCGCATGACACGCGCACGCATCGCATCATGCCGGGTCGTGGCCCCGCCGCCCCACGGCCGGGAGCGCAGCCTCAGGTCCGCTGACAGGCCGCGCAGTAGAATGTCGAGCGCCCCGACTGCACCATCCGCTTCACCGGCTTCTCACACACGACACAGGCATCTCCCTCCCGGTCATAGACCTGGAAGGCGTGCTGGAAGTATCCAAGCTCCCCATCAGCCGTCTTGAAGTCCGAAATGGTCGAGCCGCCAGCGACGATCGCCTCCGCGATCACTTTGCGCACCTCGACCGCCAGCCGCTCCAGCCGGTCCCTCCTCAAGGAGCCTGCCAGCTTCTTGGGCGAAATGCCCGACCGGAACAGCGCCTCGCAGACATAGATGTTGCCCAGGCCCGCCACGACATTCTGGTCGAGCAGCGCCGACTTCACGGGTGTCTTCTTGCCCTTGAAAGCCTCCGCCAGGTACGCGCCCGAGAATTCGTTCGAGACCGGCTCGGGTCCCATTCCTGCGAACGGCGGATAATTCCCGAGATCATCCAGCGGCCAAAGGTCCATGAACCCGAACCGGCGCGCATCGTTGAACACAACGCGCCCGCCGCCCTGCATGCCGAAGACGACATGGTCGTGCTTTTCGTCCTCGCCGGCCTGATGGTGGAATTTTCCCGGCGTCGACCCGGAGACTGTGAATCGCCCTGTCATGCCCAGGTGCATGATCAGCGCCTCGCCGCTGGAAAGCTCCCCCACAAGGTATTTGGCGCGCCGCCCCAGACGCGTCACGCGGGCGCCCTCGATGCGCTGGTTAAAGTTCTCCGGAAACGGGAAACGCAGGTCCGCCCGGCGCGTCTCCACCCGGATTATGCATTTACCTTCCATTGCAGGGCTAAGCCCGCGACGAACAGTCTCGACTTCCGGCAATTCTGGCATCGCCTGCATATAGCCGCGGGCGGGCCGTTCGCCTATGTTCGGCAGATGGACGAAGACAAGGTTTCCTTCGGATTCGAGGATGTCAGCCGGGATGAAAAATCCCGCCGTGTCAAAGGTGTCTTCGCATCTGTCGCCGGCAGATACGACCTGATGAACGACCTGATGTCGGCAGGCGTCCACAGGATATGGAAAGCCAACATGATCGCCTGGCTGAACCCCCAGCCCGGCGAGACGCTGATCGATGTGGCCGGCGGCACCGGCGATGTCGCCCGCGCCTTCCAGAAACGCGCCGGTGATGTCGGCCGCCGTCGCAATGTGACGGCCGAAACGATGACCTTCGTTTCCGACATCAACGAGGCCATGCTGGTGGCCGGCATCAAGCCCGACGACCACAACATGCCCCGCCTCGCCTGCGACGC
>JBMOGP010000643.1:0-1925 GCA_049318285.1 Hyphomonadaceae bacterium | reverse complement strand
CGCCATCCGCACGTGCGATGCGTTCGGCCGCATCGCGCAGTCGCTTGGCCGCGGAGATGCGGACCAGAACCGGTTGCGCGTCGATGATCTTGTCGAACGCCGCCTTGGCATCGTTGTCCCAGGCGATTTCGACGTGCGAGCGCGCCGGCGTCGCCTCGATCTTGTCCATCTGACCGGCGAGCGGAAGGATGTGGAAGAGTGCATCGAACAGCGCATTGCAGACTTCCTGCACCAGGTAGGTCGCGCCAGCATAGCCCATGAACGGCGTGCCGGTGTGGCGGCGGATGACGGCGCCGGGGAAGGACGCCGGGATGTAGCAAGCGCGCGAGCCGAGCTCGGCCATGTACATCCGCTCATTGACGCTGCCGAACATTACGAGGGGCGGCGTCGTGCGTATGGCCTCGCGCACCGCGACGTTGTCGGGCTTGATGCCGGCCGTCCTGGAAAACGAGAAGGTGCACGGCAGGCCGAGGTCGTTCTCTAGGAAATTGCGCACGCCGCGGGCGTAGGTTTCGTTCGCGACAATGGCGAAGCTGGCTGTGCCGAAGAAGTCCTGCGTTACGGAGCGCCAGAGATCCCAGACCGGCTTGATCGTCGTGTGTTTCTCGCGGGTGATGAAGGGCTCAGGGTCAAGGCCGGTGAGTTCACCGAGCTTGCGGAGGAAGAGTGTTGTCGATTCCAGCCCGATTGGCGCCTGGAGATAGGGCCGCTCCAGCGTCTCGCATAGCTGCCGGCCGAACTCGCGGTACATGCACACATTCACTTCGGCGAGCGGCAGCTGCTTGACGTCGGCCAGGTGGCTGCCGAGCGGGAAGACCATGTTCACTTGCGCGCCAATGCCTTCGATCAGGCGGCGGATTTCGGCGAGGTCGGACGGCAGGTTGAACATGCCATACATCGGGCCGATGATGTTGACCCTGGGCTTCTCGCCCTCCTTGCGCGGCTTCAGCTTGGGCACCTTCTTCGTCCCGAACTGTGTCCACAGCCAGGTGAGCGCGCGGTTCGCGCTCTGCCATTGATCCTCGTCGATCGTGCGCGGCAGGAAGCGCTGAATGTTGGTGCCCTCAGGCGTTACGCCCCCACCGATCATCTCTGAGATCGATCCGGTCACGACGACTGCAGGCAGATCGCGATCCAGCGTTTTCCAGGCGCGCTTCATTGCGCCTTCGGTGCCGGTCTTCCCTAGTTCTTCCTCGCCCAGACCCGTCACGACGATCGGAAGCTCGTGTGGCGGCAAGCCGTCCGTGTAGTGTAGCACCGACGTGACTGGCAGGTTCTCGCAACCCACCGGTCCATCGATGATGACCTGCAGCCCCTTCACCGCGGTGAAGGCGTAGACGGCGCCCCAGTAGCCGCCGGCGCGATCATGATCGAAGATGAGCGTCATGTGCCCACCGCCTCTTCAGCCGCACGCGAGGCAGCCATCGTCTTGGCGTAGCGCGCCTTGAACTCGGGGCGATCCTGCGGGGTGTCTTCCCAGACGCCAGCGGCGTGACCGGTTCCGACGCCTTCGAAAAACTCCGTCATGCGGTCGAAGCGCCCCTTGTTTGCGAGCGCTGCGTTCACGACAGTCGCCAGGGAGCCCGCGCCGGCGGGGCCCATGAGGGGACGGGCGGATATGAGGTTGGTGAAGTAGAGAGACGGGATCGACCGCTCCTTGGCATGCTGGACCACCGGCGTCGTGCCGATCGCGAGATCGGGTCCGAACTCGTGGATCGCCGCAATGTCCTGTTCCAGCGAGGCGCGGTACTGGATGCGTACGCCTTTGGATTCGAGCCACTCGCGATCAGGCTCGGACCATGGCGTGCGGGGGCAAGCCGTGCCGACATAGGGCACGTCCGCGCCGCTCTCGATCAGCAGGCGCGCGACGAGAAGCTCGGAGCCTTCGTAGCCGGAGACGGTCACACGCCCCTTGATCGGCGATC
>JBMOGP010000642.1:0-1934 GCA_049318285.1 Hyphomonadaceae bacterium | reverse complement strand
GGCGGAACTGGCGCAACGGCTTGGCGTCAGCCTGACCGAGGCAGTGACGCTGTCCTTGCGCGTGCAGTTGGCCAAGACGCCGGAAGCCGAGGCGGCAGCAGCCGGCCGCGCCGAGCAAATGGCCGCCATCGCCCGCCGCATGGCCGCGCGGATCGGCGCTGCGGGCCTGCCTGATCCAGACGAGCTTCTCTACGATGCGCGCGGGCTGCCGAAGCCATGATCGTTGACACATCGGCGCTCATCGCCATCATCCGCCAGGAGCCGGAGGCCGAGGCGTTCATCGCCGCCATCGCCGGCGCGCCCGCGCCGCAGATGTCGGCCGCCAGCTATCTTGCAACCGCGATCGTGGTCGATGCGCGCCATGACCCGGCCTTGAGCCGCGATTTTGACCGATTGATCGCACCGATCGCCATCGCTCCGGTGACGGCGGCGCAGGCCAAGCTCGCCCGCGAGGCTTACCGCGACTTTGGCAAGGGCACGGGCCACCCCGCACAACTGAACTTTGGCGACTGCTTTGTGTTCGCGCTGGCGCAGGAAACAAGCGCTGCGATCCTGTTCAAGGGCCGGGACTTCGCGCTGGCGGGCGCTGTTTCTGCGATTTAGCGCTGCAGGTATCCCGCGCCCTGCGCGCCCTTCTCAGAGGCCGGACGCCCCGCCAGACAGCTCTGTGTAGAGGCGTAGAAACCATTCGGGGAGATCCTGCGCAACCCAGTCCGCCTGGCCCAGGCTGGTTTTCGCCAGCAGACGCGGCGCCTGGTTAAGCCGCGAAGCGTCATAGACCGCGCCTCTGTCGGCCAGGAGGATTGCATCATGGATCAGCTGTTGATTGCGCGCGTACCTTTCCCGGATCTTGTTCTCGGGAACAAGATGTCCGCCCTCTTCTACACGCGCCGCCACGCGCGCGACGGCGAGATCGGCAGAACCGAGATGGAGGTGGAAGATGACGATCCGGAACCCCGCCCTCCGGGCGGCGCCCAGCATCTCGCGTCTGGAAGGATGCGAAAACACGGTTTCGGTAACGAAGCTGCGGCCCGATCGCAGACAGTCATCGCGGCGCGCCGACGCGATGTTCGCCGCCTCATAGGCCGCCTCGAGGGAAGCGTCCTTCAGCTCATCGCGCCGAATGATGCCGGCATCGATGAAGGGCGCTTGAACGCGCGTCTTTAAGACGGCGACTTAGAAAGTCGATATGCTGGCGCCATTCGGACCCGCGATCAGAAACAGCGTCGGCCGCGGCGCCGGCGATGTCATGCCCGACCGGACTTCTTCTGCCTGACGATCTTGTCCGCCTTGTCGACGCCCACGCCGAGACCTGCCTTGCGCCGACCGGCGTAAGATACGGCCTGTTCGGGTGTTTCCGCAGCGGCGATATCCATGAGTTCATCGACATAGACAGCCTGTTCCTCGCTGGTCAGTGCGTCCGGGCTGCGGCAGGCCTGAAGCGCTTCGCGGATGTGGGCGTAGTTGAAGTCCGGCGCACGCTCTATGGAACGGCCGATCCGCAGCCAGTGCGTGACCTGGCCGGCGATCGAGCGGGAGGTGAGCCTCGCTTCCCTGCGCAGCAGCTCCATTTCCTCTTCCGGGATTTTGATAGACCGGGCCATGAACACCTCCCCGAGGTGGCAATGCGCCACCTTTTTCAGCAACGTTCAAGCCTGTGCTGTCACCATCGCCGCAGCAGGGCGCGGATGGGGTGGCGGGATCACGCAGGCGAGCAGGCCTACCCCGCCCGGCCCACCGCACGCAAACCGCCAGACGCAGAAGGCCGGCGCCTGCGCACATCTCGGTGGACACCTGAAACCGCCACCGTGAAGGCGCTCGCTTTTCCTGCTATGTTGAAACGATGCGTCGCGATCAAGCCCTTCAGCTTTTGAGAGAGAACCGCGCGAGCCTTGCTCGCCTCGGTGTTGCACGTCTTTTCCTCTACGGCTCCG
>JBMOGP010000641.1:0-1941 GCA_049318285.1 Hyphomonadaceae bacterium | reverse complement strand
TCGGCGAGCACAAGTATGGCAAGCCGATCCTCGACCGCGTGATCCGGCCGGACACCTCGATCGACGATGCAGTGAAGGCGGTGCTTGTCTCGATGGATTCGACGCTGCGCTCAAATCTGTCGGTCGGCATGCCGCTCGACCTCTGCGTCATCCCGATGGATACGATGAGGGCGCAGACGCAGCGGATCGAGAGCGACCACAAGGAGTTCCGCCAGATCAGCGACAGCTGGGCGGCCTCGCTCAGGACGGCGTTCATCAACCTGCCGAGCGTCAAGCTGTAGCTCCACACAACCGCCGGATTTCACAGGCATCAGCGATGCATGGGATTCATCCGCGCCGGGCAGGCTGTCGTGTTCATCGCGCTTGTGTCGGCGTTCCCCGATGGCGCAGCGCAGGCAAGCAAGCGCAGGCAAGCAAGCGCAGGCGTAGCTGCCAGTCGCCTCGCCCTCGATCCTGAATGTGACGGCGCCGCAGGGCGAGGCGCCAAGACAAGCGCTGATGGGGCGGGTTTCCTTCCTGTCGCTGCTTCGACTAATCTCGGCCTCAATGTCTGGCTGGCGCAAACCTGCGCGCGGCCGAATGGGAGGAACCGATGGGCGGCATTGATCTCGATCTTGCGACGGTAGCCGGCATGGCGGGCCTTGGAGGCAGCACACTCGCCGCACTAAGCGCTGCGTTCTTCTTCCGGGGGCTGATCACGCGCGTGATCGCGCAGGTGATCGCGACGACAGTCCTGTCGTTCGTAGGCTTCATTGCCCTGTTCCACTGGCTCGGCTTCGAGATCGTGCCGCCAAAACAGATCGCAGGGTTCAGTATTCCCGGCGCTGAAACCTTCTCGGTACAGACCGCGCCTGCCGCGCCGGCGGATCAGGATGCCTACGCGGTGAAGTCGCCCTGGCGATAAGGCCGCACGGACCTGACGGATCGATCGCCTTTCCACGGCCGCGCCCTGGCGGGCCTCAGGCGCTTCAAGCCGTCGCGGAGCAGGCAGCTGCAGGTTGCATGACGCTCATTCCGCAGCCTTCAGCTCCAGTGGCGCTGCCAGTCGCGCAACCGCTTCCCTGGGCACGACATGAACGAAGTTGCGCAGCTCCAGCTGCCAGTTGGCGAGTATGGTCCTGCCCTGAAGCGAGCCAGTACGCTTCACGTGCTCCCCGATGAGGTCGTGCAGCACCTTGCTCCAGTGATCGGTGACCACGGGCCGCCAGAGAATGGTTTCGGCGTTCGCCATCAGCGCAAACCGCTGCTGCGGGTCGTAGACGAAGGCCATGCCTCCCGTCATGCCGGCGCCGAAATTCTGGCCGACCGCACCGAGGATCACCGCCGTGCCGCCGGTCATGTATTCGCAGCCGTTGGATCCGCAACCTTCGACCACGACCGTCGCACCGGAATTGCGCACGGCGAAGCGCTCGCCGGCCTGACCTGCAGCGAAGAGATTGCCGGAGGTTGCGCCGTAGAGAACCGTATTGCCGATGATAGTGTTGTCCTTCGCGGCAAACCTTGCGGTCGATGGCGGCCGGATGATGATGGTCGCGCCTGACAGGCCCTTGCCGACATAGTCGTTGGCGTCGCCCACGACTTCGAGCGTCAGGCCCTTGACGCCGAAGGCGCCAAGCGACTGGCCGCACGAACCCTCCAGCGTCACCCGGAGACGATCCTCGGCAAGTCCATCCATGCCGTATTTGCGCACGATGTGAGACGAGGCGCGTGTCCCGATGGCGCGCTGCGTGTTGCGGACGTGATAGTCGAGCTGCATCTTCTCGCCGCGCTCGAAGAAGGGCGCTCCGTCGCGTAGGATCTGCTCATCCAGCGCGTCAGGAACCTCGTTGCGGAGCGTCGGCCTGTAGCTGACCTTCGCTGTCGGGTCGGCGCGCACAAGAAGGGGCGACAGGTCGAGGTCGTCGAGCATCGCCGAACCGCGCGAGACCTGATGCAGCAGGT
>JBMOGP010000640.1:0-1942 GCA_049318285.1 Hyphomonadaceae bacterium | reverse complement strand
GCAACAGTGATTGCCCGCAACAGTGATTGCCCGCAACAGTGATTGTCCGTGTCGGCGCCACTCGATATGTCCGTTTTCCCCAGCACACGATTTGTCCTGTGTGGATGGCTCCCGGTGCGCATCAAGGGAGTTGTCGCCCGTTTCATGCGGCCGAAGCCTTATTCTCTGAGCCCTGCGGCGCTGACATTTTGACGATCACATCGCGGTCCAGGTTCAAGGCTACGGCCGCGATCGGGTTCCAGTTGCGGGTGTGACGTGACCAGCGTGCAGGTGTGCGCTCCCGCGCGTCGGAAATCTTATCCCGCCAGCGCGCGCTCACCGTCGATATGATCCACAAGATCAGCGATGCCTGGAGCATCCCCGCTGATCTCCTGGTGCGTCCTTACAAGCCGGAGGGCTGCTGCGTAAATTTCGCCGAGCTCATGCGGCTTTGGAGCGCCGTGGCCCGCTGACGGAGGGCGGCCTGCTTCAGCGAAGGGATCGGCATCAGCAACACCGGCACGGCCTCTTTGATCGGCCGTGCGGTGAGCGTGTTGGTTCATCGCGTGCGCTGGGCGAAAGCAAGCACGTCGCTCCGACAAGCGGCCCTCCCCCGCCCGCCTGATAAGCCCCACCCTGTGGCGGCCCGAAAAGTGGCAACCGCTTTTCCGCTGGCCGCGCCCACAGTGAACGTCTCCTGACCGAAGATTGTCTCAGGTTCCCCAGAGGCATGAAACCGGCGCGGCGATCATCCGGTCGTCGAAGCGACGCACATCTTTGCCGGAGTGAAGGACAATTCCCTGGACGAAGGCAGGCCCGGTTGCGTCGCGCAGCATACGCATCGTCTTGAACCAGTCGTAACTTACCGTTGCGCTGGCCTTGACTTCGATTGCGACGATCCGTCGATCATGACTTTCCAGAATGAAGTCGACTTCCTCGCCCCGGAGCGTCCGGAGATGATACATGGCAGGCGGGTCGGGATGAAATGTCGAAAGCCTTGCCAGCTCGCCATGGACGAAGGTCTCAAGGAGTGGTCCGAAGGCGGTGCGCTGCTCGACTGCGCCAGGCTGGAAGCGGCGCAGCGCCGCTGCGAGACCGGCATCGAGGAAATGAACCTTCGGTGTTTTCGCGAGCCGGTTCAGCTCATTGCGAAACCATGGCTGTAATCGTCGCACCACATAGAGCTGCTCAAGCGCGGAAATGTAGCTGTCGACGGTTGCGCGGGCGACCTGGAGCGTCTTCGACAGATCCGAGATATTGAGAACTTTTGAAGTTCTGAAGGCGAGTTGTGACACCAGAGCCGTCATCATGTCCGGCCGCTCGATCGACAAGACGTCGGCAACATCACGTTGAGCCGTCAGTGCTGCATAGGCATTGAACCACTGGCGGCGAAAGTTTGGCGGCAGGGCCACTGGCTCGGGGTACCCGCCGGCTGCGACAACCTCCTCTAACGGGCGCGCGTCACGCACTGGCTGTGGCAGGTCTCCCCGCAAGGCCGCATCGAGAAAGCGAGGCGCCTCGCTGGTCAGTTCGGTTTGCGACAAGGGCAGGAGCACCTTGCGGACCAGCCGGCCGGTCAGCGCGTCCTGCAGCGATGACAGTGCTGACAGGTCAGCCGATCCTGTGATGAGAAACCGGCCGGGCCTGTTGTCACGGTCAACGGCAGCCTTGAGCGGCAAGATGAGTTGAGGCGCGCGCTGGATCTCATCAATGACAAGCCGCCGGTCGCCAACATCGAGAAATCCGACCGGGTCGGATCGGGCGAAGGTGAGCAGGTCTGGCTCATCCAGAGTGCGGTAGATCGCCTCTTCCCCCGCGAGAATCCGTGCAAGGGTGGACTTCCCCGATTGGCGCGGTCCCGTAATCGCGACAACGCGCATGAAGGACAAGGCCTCGACGATGGCGGGAGCAGACTGACGCGCAAACATTGCCGGCCAGATACGTAAAAATTGCCAGTGATGCA
>JBMOGP010000639.1:0-1943 GCA_049318285.1 Hyphomonadaceae bacterium | reverse complement strand
CCGCCTGCACCCTTTATCAGCGGGCGAAACGATCGAATGAGGAGCTGGCCGGTGGCGGCGCGCGTCGAGATCTACACCACGGACTTCTGCGGCTACTGCACGCGGGCCAAGAGGCTGCTTGCCTCCAAGGGCGCAGCCTTCACTGAAATCCGCGCGGGCGATGACCCGGGCAAGCGCCGCGAGATGATCCAGCGCAGCCAGGGTACAACCTATCCTCAGATCTTCATCAATGGCCGCCATGTCGGCGGCTCGGACGACATCCACGACCTCGATCGGGCTGGCAGGCTGGATGCGCTGCTGGCTGAACCCTCTGCGGTGTGAACAGGAAGGCCCAAGCCACGTGATCCGTTATTCGCTCGCCTGTGTTGGAGAGCACGCATTCGAGGCGTGGTTCTCGAATTCGTCCGCTTATGATGCGCAGCGGAAAAAGAAGCTGGTCGCGTGCCCGGTGTGCGGATCGAGCGACGTCCACAAGCAGATCATGGCGCCCATGGTGCGCTCGTCCGACAAGGCGGTCCCCGCCGAGGTGGTCGCCGCGAAGGTCGCAGGCGAGATCCGCGCGCATATTGCCAGGACGCATGATTATGTCGGCGACAAGTTCGCCGAGGAAGCGCGCTCGATGTATTATGGCGAGAGCGAACACCGGCCTGTCTGGGGTGAGGTGACGCCCGATGTTGCGCAGGAACTTGCCGAAGAGGGCGTGCCGGCCATGCCGCTGCCCAAGCCGTTCGCGCCCGAGCCGCCAAAGCGCAAGGGGCGGGTGAACTGAGGCGGGCCGCCAGGTAGGGCCCTTCTCGCGGAAGCGGCGGGGTGTTCGCCTGCAAGCCGACCCATGCTAAGGACGCCGGCGATACGAGGAACTGCCCAATGACCCAAGCCGGATTCATCGACGCTGCAGAAGCGCCGCCGCGGGCGACCAATGAGATCAAGCTCTATGGGCCTGAGGGCTTTGCTGGCATGCGCAAGGCCGGCCGCCTGGCCGCCGAATGCCTCGACATGCTGATCCCGCATGTGGTTCCGGGCGTGACGACGCAGAAGATCGACGATCTTGCGCGCGACTTTGTGCTGTCGAATGGCGCCCTTCCGGCCTGCCTGTTCTACAAGGGCTATCGCCATACGGTCTGCACGTCGGTGAACCATGTCGTGTGCCATGGCATACCGGGACCGAAGACCCTGAAGGACGGCGACATCGTCAATATCGACGTGACCGTCATCGCCGATGGCTGGCATGGCGACACCTCGCGGATGTATTCGGTCGGCGAGGTCAAGCGGAAGGCGTCGCGTCTGATGGATGTGACATACGAATGCATGATGAAGGGCATCGAGGCGATCAGGCCGGGCGCCCGGCTGGGCGATCTCGGGGCGACGATCCAGGAGCATGCGGAACGTCAGCGCTATTCCGTCGTCGAGGCATTCTGCGGCCATGGTCTCGGGCGCGTGTTCCATGACGCGCCCAACATTCTCCATTTCGGCAAGCGGGGCCAGGGCCAGCCGCTGTTGCCGGGGATGATCTTCACCGTCGAGCCGATGATCAATCTGGGCCGCTCGGATGTCGCCCTGCTGTCCGATGGCTGGACGGCGGTGACGCGCGACCGTTCGCTGTCGGCGCAGTACGAGCACGCGGTCGGCGTGACAGAGACTGGCTTCGAGATCTTCACACAGTCGCCGACTGGCCAGCACACGCCACACACATCGGGCGCAGGCGCCTCCTGATCCGAGGGCTGCGGGGGCAGGGCCAGCATGGCCGGGGAGGCTCCGGTCAGGTATTGCCATCGCTGCCGCGAATGCCTGCGCACCCCGTATGCTGCAGGGCGAAGGGACATATCCTGTCGATCGCGAGCTGCTCGAACGCCTGCTGTGCACCTTTGTTGCGCGCGTCAGCGTCAGGCCGATCGCGAAGTTCGGCTCGGTATCCGCCGGGTCTGGCGCGGGCGCCCGAGCGC
>JBMOGP010000638.1:0-1949 GCA_049318285.1 Hyphomonadaceae bacterium | reverse complement strand
CACACCGCCAAAGCCGGAAGCCGCGCCCGTTCCGAATCTCACCGGTTTGAGCTGCTTCGAAACAATCGCACGCCCCCTGTGCCAGCACAATGCGCGCTGCGACCGCCCGCCGCGCCCCTGCCCACCGAACGTTACAGTTTGCAGCGCAAGGTGATTTGCCCGAGACGCAGGCCAAAGGCATCCCTGCCGCCTCCCAACGCAAGCGTGAGTGCGTCCCCATGAACTTCATCGACCTTGCCGCCCAGCGCCAGCGCATCGCCCCCGAGATCGACGCCGCCATCGGCCGCGTCCTCTCGACCTGCGGCTTCATCATGGGCCCCGAGGTCACCGGCTTCGAAAAATCGCTGGCAGCCTTCTGCGGGGCGAAGCACGCGCTGGCCTGCGCCAACGGGACAGATGCACTGCTCATCCCGCTGCGCGCCTGGGATATCGGACCTGGCGATGCGGTGTTCGTGCCCAGCTTTACCTTCGTCGCCAGCGCCGAAGTGGCCTCGCTCGTCGGCGCAAGCCCCGTCTTCGTCGATGTCCTGCCCGACACCTACAACATGGACCCAGCCAGCCTCGAAGCTGCGATCGGCGCAGTGATGGCCGCCGGAAAGCTCAGGCCGCGCGCCATCATCGCCGTCGACCTCTTCGGCCAGCCGGCCGACTACCCCGCCATCTCCGCCATCGCCAAGCGCCACGGCCTCAAGCTGATCGCCGACCAGGCCCAGGGCTTCGGCTGCACGCTGAACGGACGCCAGCCGCTCGAATGGGCAGATGTCGCAACCGCGTCCTTCTTCCCCGCCAAGCCGCTCGGCTGCTATGGCGATGGCGGCGCGGTGCTGACCAACGATGACCAGCTCGCCGGTCTCGTCGATTCGATCCGTATCCACGGCAAGGCCAGCGCCGAAGACATGGCCGCGAAGAAGTACGACAATGATCCGCGCTATCTCAACATGCGCATTGGCGTGAACTCCCGCCTCGATGCGATGCAGGCCGCCATCCTCTCCGAGAAGCTCAAAATCTATCCCGACGAGTTGCAGAAGCGCGACGCCGTCGCCCAGCGCTACAACGCAGGCCTCGAAGGTCATGTGCGCCGCGTCCCCACCGTCATCGCCGGCGGTTTCTCCAACTGGGCGCAGTACACGATCGAGCACGACAATCGCGACGGCCTGATCGCCCATCTCAAGACGCAGGGCGTACCCACTGCGATCTACTACCCGATCCCGATCCACATGCAGGACGTTTACGCCGTCTATCCGAAAGCCCCGGGCGGCCTGCCGGTTACGGAAGATATCCGCAACCGCGTCATGTCGCTGCCCATGCACCCCTATCTGTCGAACGCCGACCAGCAAAAAGTGATCGACGCCATCCGTGGCTTCAACGGCTGATGCAGCCCTGAGGGCGCGCTTGCACCGGCCGGACAGGATGGCATTTCCGTTCGGCGCAATCTCGCACTAGAAGCCTCCCATGCCGCTTCGTCTCGCCTTCATGGGTTCGCCCGATTTTGCCGTTCCGACGCTGGAGGCCATCCTCTCGGCCGGCCACCAGGTCGTCTGCGTCTATTCCCAGCCCCCGCGCCCCGCCGGCCGCGGCAAGCAGCTCACACAGACCCCTGTGCACGCAGCTGCCGAACGCCACGGCCTCGAGGTCCGCACGCCGCTCAACTTCAAGGCCGAGGACGACAGGCACGCCTTCGCCGCCCTCGATCTCGATGTCGCCGTCGTGGTGGCCTACGGCCTCCTTCTGCCCCGCGCCATCCTCGATGCGCCGCGCCTCGGCTGCTTCAACCTCCACGGCTCCATCCTGCCGCGCTGGCGTGGCGCTGCCCCCATCCACCGCGCCGTCATGGCGGGCGATGCGCTCACCGGCGTGCAGGTGATGCAGATGGAAGCTGGTCTCGACACCGGCCCGGTCATGCTCACCGCCACCACGCCGATCACCGGGTCCGACACCACCGGTGACGT
>JBMOGP010000637.1:0-1954 GCA_049318285.1 Hyphomonadaceae bacterium | reverse complement strand
GACGTTAGCATGCTACGCCAAAGAGCTCGGGTTGACAAAAGCCATTTCGACCCTGAACGCCAGGCTCACTTCGCGCGGGAAGCACGACGGCCTCGACAGGTGCCTTCCTGCACTGTTCAAAGTCTCCAAGAAATCGGACAAGATCGCGCTTACCATGCACGTCCGGGGGTCGGAACTCGACCAGGCTGCGAAGGTGATGATGTACGTCACGGCCGATTTCGACGACGTCTGTCTCATTTTCTGTTTGTTTGCGGAGTGGTTCGCGGCGACCAAGCCGGAGGGCGGGCACAACATGCGCTCGATCGTGGCGCTGCGCCGCGCCATTGAGAAGTACGGATGCTGCTCGCGGAGGCCGCAGCCGTAGTGCCTACTGCACAAAGTTCGTCCGTTGCACTGAATGTCGGCGTGCGCAGGTATGACGCGGCCATCAAGGCCTCACGCTTTGCCAACACGCAGATCAAGGGCATGGTCAAGTGTATGGAGGTCGTGACCCACCACAGGGCGGCGCACGTTCCGGAAACCATCGGCGCGCTCGGTTGGGCCAACGCGGCTGACACGAACATTTGCGAGAGGCGCCACGTTGACATCAAGGCCGAATTCGAAAGAACGAGCAGGCGTCCCGCAAACGCGGTGCATCAGGTGTGTGCAAGGGTCCGGCACCGTGACTGCGTGAATTCTAGCTTCGTGGCCCGGTCCACAACGGGTCCCTCGGCTCCGGCCGCTGCGCGTGTGCCGCCGGCAACGAACACAGCCGTCGGCCAGCACCCCCTGCGGGAGTTTTCGTTGCCGCAGCGCGTGCCTGCCGGTCGCAAGCCGCCCGCTGTCGGTGCACCTTGTGCCAACGCGTCTGAGCTGCTGTGGGCTCCCGAGGCCGTTGCCGCTTCGCTTAAGACGCGCAAGGCGCAAGAGGAGGTCGTTGCCAAACAACTACGTCGATACTACGACGTGCATCATCCGCGCAACGACGTCCCTGCCACTCCGATCCAGCTCAAGTCGGGTGTCAAGCTCGTAGACAGCGCACATGGAAACGCCCTCATCGGCATCGCACACGCCTCGACGAACTGGAACGGCGTCACCCGCTACAACGACGTGGAGGTCGTCCTCTGCTCAGAGCCGCTCACGTTTGGCTACGCACAGATGGCCCTCGTCATGCGTGTCGAAGGAGAGGACCTCGTGCTCGTGCGGCACTATCGCGCCGTTACGCCCCCCGCCCGCGCCGCCAGATTCCGCCAGTTGGACGACCTCCTCGGTCCGTGCCTCGAGTTCGTGCCGCTCTCCGAGGCAAACGCGTTGGAGGTCCTGCACGCAACTGCGCTCCACGATGTGTGGAAGCTGGAAGACGACGTGCGCAAGCCTGGACGCTTTTTCGTCAACCAGTTTGTAGGCGCCTACTGCCCAACCGCAGACGACAGTGAGCTCGTCGCCGAAGAGCAGCAGTAGTAGCACGTGTGTGCGCATGTCCGACACGTAAACCCAGTGGCGCGGCCCATTGAACGGTCCGATGTTAGAGGCGGCCGCGAGCCGGCCTCGGTCAGGCTCTGTCAGGCAGCCGCAGAATGGACCTGAAATGGCCCCCCGAACCGCGGATACTTCCGTCCGTGTTGGGCGGCCGGGGGGTGGTCTGGCCGGCCGCGTCCCACCGGTTGAACCGCCCTCGAGCCGGTCCGGCCGGCCAAGCGGGGCCAGCTCAGCCGGTCATGGGTGGCCGGCGGGAGCGGGCGACGGCCGGTTCGCGCGTGCCCAGGCGCCCGCTCGAAGCGGGGGTCGGCCGGGTCCAGCGGCCCTACGGCCGCTTCGAACGTCGACCGCCGACCCGCGCCGGCCCTTTTGAGGGCCCCGCCCCACGGCCGAGCCGCCGTGGCGTCGGCGGCGGCGGTCCCACCCCCCCCAGCGCAGCCCGGGCCGCGGCCGCGCGAACTGCGCACATTTACCGTCGTAATTCGCATCGGCCGCA
>JBMOGP010000636.1:0-1956 GCA_049318285.1 Hyphomonadaceae bacterium | reverse complement strand
CCGTAAGACAGGAGCTGCGCGGTCGTTGCGGCCAGTTGAACGTATGCGACGACGCCGTCGAGCATCAGGATGCTGACGGTAAACCAGGTCCGTCGCCAGTCATGGGACAAGCCGGCCGTGGCGAGCTTCGCTGAGGTGAGCAACGAGCTACACGCGTCCCGCCAATTCTGCCCCTGTGCCGCCCTCGTGATGGCGTCAGCCATTGCCCGGTCCCCTCGGGACCAGAGCTACAACACCGCCAGCTCTCTGCGCAACGTAGGTTCGTATGGCAGTTTCGGGCCCCAAGCTCACCGCGCCGGCCATGAATGTCCGCTTCGGGCCCCGTCTCGCACAGATCCGAAATGCGGCGATCCGGCTGAGTTGACCAAGAGCTGACAGTCATCCTGCCCTACCGCACGCGGCAGGACCTCGCCCAAAATGCGTCATTCGTGGTGTTGGGGGTCATGGTCGTATGGACTTCTTGCCGGGCGTTCGAAGCGTCCGCTATTTGAAGCCGGTGATACTTATGAGCGGAATCCGACGCCGTCGCGGGCCGATCGGCGGGCTGCTGCGAAGCTTCACACGTCCCTCCGGCCCACAGCCGGATTGGACACGCCAACCCCATTCTAATAGTCATGCGAAACTGTCGGCAGGATCATGCCGTTGCGTTTCCGATCCCGTGTCAATCGCCTGGAGGATAGGATGAACCGAATGCTGGCCGTGGCGGCCGTGACCGCACTCGCCCTCTCCACGGCCCTTCCAACAACCGCCCAACCGCCGACGATTGCGCAAGGCTACAAGCCCTCACGCACTGCCGACGGCCGTCCCGACCTCGAGGGCGTCTGGACCAACGCCTCGGTCACTAAGCTGCAGCGCGAGGGCGCGTTTGCAACCCTTGTTGTACCCGAAGCCGCAGCGAAGCGCGTTCAGGCACAGCAATATGCCCTCAACCAGGCAGCGCAGCGCCCGACCAACCCGTCCCAGGGCGCCCCGACCGACAAGAACACGCAGGCTGGCTATAATCGCTTCTGGGTCGATCCGGGCGCCACGCTTGGCCAGGTGAAGGGCGAGTATCGCTCGTCGTGGATCATCGACCCAGCCAATGGGCGGATGCCGCTATCGCCCCTGGGGTTACAGAAGATGGCCGCGATCCGGCAGGCCTCTGGCGGCGGCGGCTACGAGGGGCCCGAATTACGCCCCATGGGTGAACGTTGCCTGATCGGGTTCGGCGGCACCGGCGGTCCTCCAATGCTCAACGTTCTCTACAACAACCACTACCAGATCGTGCAAACGCCCGGTGCCGTCGTCATCACGGTCGAGATGAATCACGACGCACGGGTAATTCCGATTGCCAAGGATCAGGCAGCAGCCCGCCACAGGCCCGATGCAATCAAGCCCTGGCTCGGCGACTCAATAGGGTGGTGGGAAGGCGATACGCTGGTCGTCGAGACGAAGAACTTCAGTCCAACCCAGATCGGCAAGACGCCCGTGCTGGTCACTGAAACAGGACGGGTCATCGAGCGATTCACACGCTGGAGCGAGGATCAGATTCTCTACGAGTTCACGGTTGAGGATCCCAGCGTCTACACCAAGGCCTGGAAGGGCGAGATGAGCCTCAACAGAAGCGATGAGCGTATGTTCGAATACGCATGCCATGAAGGCAACTACGCTCTGCCTGGCATCCTTGCGGGCGCACGCCGTGCCGAAGAAACGGGCGCGGCGCTCTCCAAGAGCGAGGGTGAGGAATAGTCCGCCGCTCAAGTGCACGTCCTGCTCATGGGCTTTGGGCTCTTGCTGGTCGACAGGCGCTCCATGCGCGCCGATCCGCGCTTCCTGTCTCTGGTCGAGAAGCTGGGCCTGATGGAGTACTGGCGCACGACTAAGAGCCAGCCGGATGCCTGCGAGACGTACGACGTTCCATTTTGGCGCGAGCTGAAAAACGCGGCCCAACCGTAGCCTGATCCGCGGTTGCGAACG
>JBMOGP010000635.1:0-1957 GCA_049318285.1 Hyphomonadaceae bacterium | reverse complement strand
CCAGCGGCTTGGGGACATAGTCCGTCATGCCAAGCGCGAGATAGCGCTCGCGGTCGCCACTCATCGCGTCGGCCGTAAGCGCGATCACCGGCAGCTCGGCCCAGGGCTCGCGTGATCCGCGGATGCGCCTGATCGCTTCCTTGCCGTCCATCACCGGCATGTGCACATCGAGAAGCACAATGTCGAACGGCTCGTCACGCAGGCGGTCGAGCGCCTCCTGCCCGTTCACAGCCTCGACATAGCGCGCCGAGAGTTGCGCGGTGAACAGCTTCACGACCTGGCGGTTCACTGCGTTGTCGTCTACCAGCAGGATCTTGATCCCGCGAAGGCTGCCCAACTGGCTGTCGCTCACGGCGGATGCAAAGGCCTCGGCTGGCTTGCCAGCGTGGTCCTGCATGGCGGCTTCGGCCACGAAGGTCAGTGTGAAGATAGAGCCGATGCCGGGCTCGCTATCAACCGTCACGTCGCCGCCCATCAGGCGCGCCAGCTGCCGCGTGATGACAAGGCCAAGACCCGATCCGCCAAAGCGGCGCGATATTGTGGCGTCGGCCTGGGTGAATGTCGTGAACAGCCTTCTCATCACGGCCGGCGTCATGCCGATGCCCGTATCCTGCACGGCGACCGCAACGCGCCACAAGCCGGGCTGGAACTCTTCCGATGTTACGTCGACCCTCACCGCGCCGCGTTCGGTGAACTTGATTGCGTTGGACAGGAGATTGCCAACGCACTGACGCACGCGCACGGGATCGAAGTGCAGCATCGCCGGCATTCCGGGCGCGATGTGAAGATCGATCTTAAGGCCACGCTCAACAGCCTTGGACAGGAAAAGCTGGCGCAACCTGTCCAGCGCAACTGACAACTCCCCGTCTGTGCAGGCGATCTCGATCTTGCCAGCTTCGATCTTGGAAAGGTCGAGCACGTCGTTCAGAAGCGCTGTCAGCGTGCGGCCGGACTCGAGGATGACGTCGACCTTCTCTTGCTGGTCGGCCAGCAGCCTATCGCTGACCAGCGACTGCGCCATGCCGAGAATGCCGTTGAGCGGCGTGCGGATCTCGTGGCTCATCGAGGCGAGGAAGTTCGATTTCGCGACGGTTGCTGCCTCCGCCTGTTTCTTCGCTTCGATCAGCGCAAGCTCCTGGACCTTCTGCTGCTGGATATCCAGCATCAGGCCAACCCCGCGCACCGGCACCTGGTGGGCGTCACGCTGCACGCGCATGAAGAGGCGCACCCACTGCTCGCCGCCGTGCGGACGATAAAGACGCGCATCAATCGACTCGACCTCGCACGAACGCAGGCAGCGCTCCCAGCTGTCGCGAACCGCAGGGATATCATCGTCATGATACATGCCGAACGGCTTCATCGAATGGCGCGCCAGAGCTTCAGGGCCGGCAAGGGCCTGGTATTGCGGCGAGGTCCACCGCTCGGACGATCGCAGGTCGATCTCATAGACACCTGCGCTTGCTGCGCTCATGGCGATCTCGAGGCGGTCATGCATCACCGCCGCCTGGTCGCGCGCATCCACAAGCTCGGTAATGTTCTGCGACAATCCGAAGATCTCGAACTTACCGGACGGCAGCCTGCGTCCAGAGATGAACTGGGCAAGCGTGTGCCGCCAGGCGCCATCCGCCTTGCGCCGCCGCAGATGCAGCGTGGCCGTGCCGCCTTCACGCGACAGGCGTTCGCGCACCTGCGCATCCTTTTCGACATCGTCCTGGTGCAGGTCCTTGACCACGTCCGAGATATGATAGCCGGGCAGCTCTTCGCTGCGGCGAACCAGCGCCTCGGAAAACTGCAGCGTGCCGTCGTCAGGGTTGTAGCGGAAAATGCCGATGTCGGCATCGCGCATCAGCCTGTCGCGCACCTGGATGGTGGTCACCAGCTTGCCGAGCATGCTCCACTCGCTGGTCACGTCCGCTAGCGCGATAACGCCCTCTGCCAGGCCGCGGCCCGAGCGGGG
>JBMOGP010000634.1:0-1958 GCA_049318285.1 Hyphomonadaceae bacterium | reverse complement strand
GAGGAGCCAGGCGTCCAGGGGCGCCTGGCCCGTAGCCGCCGCCCAGCCGATCACGGGCGGCAGGGCGCCTGCAAGGCCGCCGATGACAATGTTCTGCGCTGTCCATCGCTTTAGCCACATGGTGTAGACCACGGCATAAAAAAAGATGGTGAAGGCCAGAAGGCCGGCTGCGAACCAGTTTATCGCCAGGCCCAGGATCATGACCGAGAAGAGGGACAGGACGATTCCGAGGGCCAGGGCGTCCGCGGCCTGCACCCGTCCTGCCGGCACCGGACGGCCGCGAGTGCGCCTCATGCGCGCATCGATGTCGGCGTCATACCACATGTTCAGGGAGGCCGAGGCCCCGGCACCCACGGCGATGCACAGGATGGCGATCGCACCCATGACCGGGTTCAGAGGCGTTCCGGCGCAGATCATTCCCGTGGCCGCCGTGAAGACCACCAGCGACATGACGCGGGGCTTCAGCAGCTGCACATAGTCCTGCCAGCGGGGCGGAAGGGTGGCGCGGGCGACGGCGGGGGGGGTCATGTCGACCTTGTATTCCCTGATACGTAGAGGGGCGCGCACCGGGTCAGTCCGGTCCGCGCCCCCCCAATGAGTCTTGCCATGGGCCCGTTGGCCGGGCCGCGGCGATTAGTGGTGCGAGTCCGACTTGAAGACCGGAGGATCGCTGAACTGGTGGAACGGCGGCGGCGAAGACAGCGTCCACTCCAGGGTGGTGGCCCCTTCGCCCCAGGGATTGGCCTCGGCCTTGCGGCGACGGATCGCGGCTTCGAGCAGAACCACGAGGAAGACGAAGACGCCAGCAATGGTGATCAGGTAGCCGTCGGTGGAAATCCCATTCCAGAACCTGAAGGCCTCCGGGTAGTCGACATATCGCCGGGGCATGCCCTGGAGTCCCAGGAAGTGCTGCGGGAAGAAGATCAGGTTCACGCCGACGAAGGTGATCCAGAAGTGCGTCGCGCCGAGGAACTCGTTGTACTTCACGCCCCACATCTTCTCGAACCAGTAGTAGAAGCCGGCGAAGATCGCGAACACGGCACCCAGGCTGAGGACGTAGTGGAAGTGCGCCACCACGTAGTAGGTGTCATGCAGGCTGTAGTCGATGCCGGCATTGGCCAGCACCACGCCTGTGACGCCGCCGACCGTGAAGAGGAAGATGAAGCCGATCGCCCAGAGCATGGGCGTCTTGAAGTCCAGCGAACCGCCCCACATGGTCGCGATCCACGAGAAGACCTTCACCCCGGTGGGCACCGCGATGACCATTGTGGCCGCCACGAAATAGGCGCGCAGGTCGACGGGCATGCCCACCGTGTACATGTGGTGCGCCCAGACGATGAAGCCGACGAAGCCGATGGCGACCATGGCGTAGGCCATGGCGAGGTAGCCGAACACGGGCTTCTTGGAGAAGGTCGAGACGATGTGGCTGATCATGCCGAAGCCCGGCAGGATCAGGATGTACACTTCCGGGTGCCCGAAGAACCAGAACAGGTGCTGGTACATGACGGGGTCGCCGCCGCCGGCCGGCTCGAAGAATTGCGTGCCGAAATTGCGGTCGGTGAGCAGCATGGTCAGGGCGCCGGCGAGCACCGGCAGCGCCAAGAGCAGCAGGAAGGCGGTGATCAGCACCGACCAGACGAACAGCGGCATCCGGTGCAGCGTCATGCCCGGCGCGCGCATGTTGAAGATGGTGGTGATGAAGTTGATGGCGCCGAGGATCGAACTGATGCCGGCGATGTGCAGCGACAGGATCAGAAGGTCCATCGCCGGACCGCTGTGGCCGCTTGTCGACAACGGCGGATAGAGCGTCCAGCCGCCGCCGAAGCCCGCATCCGCGCCCGCGCCGGGCACGAACATCGACAGGATGGCAAGGCCCAATGAGGCCGGCAGAAGCCAAAACGAGATGTTGTTCATGCGCGGGAACGCCATGTCCGGCGCGCCGATCATCAGCGGCACGA
>JBMOGP010000633.1:0-1966 GCA_049318285.1 Hyphomonadaceae bacterium | reverse complement strand
GCTCGCCAAGACGATCCAGCGCGCGCGTGATGGCGGGCTTCGACACGTTCAGATCCAGCGCCAGGCCGCGCACGGTGTGCGGACCCGGGCTCAGATAGACGGTGAGGAAGACGCCCAGCTGCCGCGCGGAGAGGTCTGGCCCATCCCGGCGGACCAGGGCGACGGTGGTGTCTCGGAGGATGCCGACCAGCTGGTCAGGATTGATGTGGACGGACATGGCAACATTCCTTGCAACACCCGATGCCAAATCCAAGGGCACCGGCCCGGAGCGCCCCGCGCCCGGCGCGCGGAGTGTCAAACCCGGTACTGCAGGATATGGAGTCCAGCAGCGATTCTATTAGGCCCCAATCCTCACAGGATTGCAAGAAATTCATTTGTGCTCTCCCCGCGAGCCGGCGTGAGGCCTAGAGTCTGTCAGCGCTTGGCTGAATCGCGAAAGTTATTCCGCGACGCGGGGATGACGTGATTCAACATTGCTGCTGGGCAGGAGGCCAGTGGCAATGGCTCGACCGCTTTCCCTGGACTTGCGCTCGCGCGTCGCCGCTGCGCTGACGGAGGGTGCGACCGTCCGAGAGGCGGCGGCACGCTTTGAGGTTTCGGTGGCCAGCGCGGTGCGGATCGGCCAGCTCGCCCGCGCCGGGCATGGTCTTGAGGCCAAGAAGTTTGGCGGTCCGCGCCCGCTCATGCTGTTGAGTGCGACAGAAGCGATCACCGCTCGGCTTGCGGCCAAGTCTGACTGGACGGTGCGCGCGCTTGCCGCCGACCTGCGGGCCGCGGGCATCGCGGTGTCGCACGACACGGTCTGGCGCTTCCTGCGCCGCCAGGGCCTCAGCTTCAAAAAAAACGGTGCTGGCCAGCGAGACGGAACGGCCGGACTTGGCGCGCCGGCGAACACGCTGGCGGCTGCATCAGCATCGGTTTGATCCCGCCCGCCTGGTGTTTGTCGATGGTTCAAGGCGCTGCCTTGAACGGGGCCAAGACCAACATGACGCGCACCCGCGGCTGGAGCCCACGCGGCACGCCGCTGATGGCCAAGGTACCGCACGGGCACTGGAAAACACTCACCTTCCTCGCCGGCCTGCGGCACGACCGCATCGTCGCGCCCTGCGTCATCGACGGGCCGATCAACGGCCTCTCCTTCACCGCCTGGGTCAGCCAGTTCCTGGCGCCGACGCTGAGCCGTGGCGACATCGTCATCGCCGACAACCTCAGCAGCCACAAAGGCAAGCCTGTCCGCGCCGCACTTCGCGCCGTCGGCGCCAAGCTGTTCTTCCTGCCGGCCTACAGCCCAGACTTGAACCCGATCGAGATGGTCTTCGCCAAGCTCAAGACCCTGCTGCGCAAGGCCGACGAGCGATCCGTCGAGGCAACCTGGCGAAGCATCGGCGACCTGCTCGGCGCATTCACCGCAACGGAATGCGCCGCCTATCTCCGCCATGCCGGCTATGCTTCCGCCACAGCCTGACAGACTCTAGCTTCCCGCCGAGGCCTCACCGCGCCGTCGCCGAACAGCATGGCAGCCGGCGCAACAGCTTGCCGACCGTCGGGTCGCACTCCGCGAACTGGAAACGCGTCTCGGTCACTGGACGCAGATCGAGGCAGCGCCTTACTACCAACTGGTCCCCGGCACTCGAAGCCCTGCTATCTCCAGCCCCGCCCGCCTGGCGGAGAAGGGCAGCAACCGCTCAATCGCGTGCAGCAAAGTGCCGTCATAGGGGACTGGCTCCGCCGGGTAGTCCTCCCAACGGAGATCAAGAGAAAGCAAAGGCCGCAGCGCCGCGGGGCGCGTCCAGAACATGGTGCCAAGGGGGAAGTCGAAGGCGCCGGGCAGCGGTTCCTCGACCCCCATGCGCGCCGCGAGCTTCTCGGCGATGCCGAGGTTTTTCGTCCAGCCGACAATGTGCGGGTCCTCCGCCATCAGCAGGCCCAGCATAGGGTTCGCCGCAAAGGCGGCAGCGGCGAGGTC
>JBMOGP010000632.1:0-1966 GCA_049318285.1 Hyphomonadaceae bacterium | reverse complement strand
CCTCCTTGGAGCGAAGGTCGCCGTCGAAATAGTCCGGCGATGAGTTGCCTGTTGGCGCGTAGATCAGGTTCAGCACCGGGTCGTAAGCGGTGTTGGACCACACATTCGGCGTGCCGCGCGTGTATTCGCCGCCCTCGTCGGGAAGGCCCTGATAACCGGGATTGCCCATGTCCCATGCCCAGGCAAACTGTCCGGTGATCGCGTCATAGGCGCGAAGCACGCCCGAAGGGTTGCCGATCTGCTGGTTGTCGGTCACCCAGCCGCCCACCACGATCTTGTCTCCCGCCACCAGCGGCGTCGACGTCACCATGAAGTTGCCCAGCGGGGCGTAGCCGAGACCCGAGACAAGGTTCACCTCGCCAGCGAATCCAAAGGACTCGCAGCGGCGGCCGGTGAGCGCGTCCACAGCGATCAGACGGGCGTCCACAGTGCCCGTGACGACGCGCTTGGCGCATTCGCCGGCATAATCCGCCGGAGCCTCGTGATAGCCGACGCCGCGACATGTCCTGGCGAAGGTGGAGCCGTTCGCCAGCCCCCCTGGCACGTTCGTCTTGGTGTCGTGGCGCCAGCGTTCTTCGCCGGTATCGGAATCGACTGCGATGAGCGTGTTGCCAGCTGTGCAGATGTAGACGAGCCCATTGGCCATCTGCGGCGTCTGCTTGAAGTCGTAGGCGACGCCGGTGCGGAACTCCCAGGCCTTCTCAAGCTTGGCGACGTTGCTGACATTGATCTGGTCGATCTGGGCGAACCGCTGTCCGCCCGAAACCCCGCCATAGTGGCGCCAGTCGGTGACCGCAGGCGCGCTGGCAACGGCATTCCTGGTGCCCTCAACGACCGGGTAGGCCTGGAACGCTGCAACAGCGAGGAGCAGCCCCGCTGCAAGGCTGGCAAAGCCTGGCCAACGGCCACCCGCGTAGAAGGGCTGCTTTTCGCCAGTCTTCATCGCACTGCGGTGCCACGGCGCAATGAACCACAGGCCGAGCACGATCCATCCGTCAAGGCGCGGCAGGAGCGCGAGGAAGTCGAGCCCCGTCTCCAGGAACGCCCAGACGATCGTGCCGACGGTGATGGCGGCAAACACTGTCGCCGAAAGCGGGTTACGCAGCATCAAAAGCGCTGCAACAAGCGCCAGCGCGAGACCGATCACCAGAAAGTAGGGGTCCCCGCCCAGCGACAGCAGTATCCCGCCATACCAGATGTTGTAGGCGGCGATCACCGCCAGCAGCGCCGTATAGGCGGTGTTCAGGCCGAGCTGAACAGCCAGCGGCTCCTGCTTTCGGACCAGCAGAACAGCATGCGCCGTGGCGGCCGCGAACGCCAAAGCGGTGACAAAGTAAAATATCGCTGCGGTGACCATGCCGGAGTTCACCAGCGGCGGCAGCGGATTCGGATCGAATTGCGACGGCGGCGGAGCCGGAGGGGTCAGCGCCGCAATGCCTCCCCAGATCGCGATGAATGCAACAATGCCGTAAACGGCCGCAAACGCCCATGGGGCGACCCGCAAAGCCATGCTCTCCTCCCGTGTAGACCTTGTGCCCTCGCCCAACCCTGGCGGAACCGGCCCTTTGGGTCAGCCTAGCGCCTTGGAGCCCGGCCTGCAAAGCCGGTTAGTGGCGCGGCAAACGGCCCTTCTCACGCGGGCATGGGTCAAAAAGAGCCTGCAAGGGCGCAGTTTGCGCGTGTCAGGCGAACGGCCTCATCGGCCTGGCCTTGTGCTCAGCATAGACGGTCTCACCGTCCGCTTCCACCAGCCGCACCTCATACCCCCACAGGTCAGCAAGATGCTGCAGGACGCGGTCCGTGTCTTTCTCCTCGAGCGTCACGCCCTCCATCACGTTGTGGCGCATTTCCAGCCGCCGGTCGCCAGCAAGGTCGACATCGACCACCTGGATGTCTGGATCGGTGCGCGCAACATCGTACTTGCGCGCCAGCGCCCTGCGCACCTCGCGATAACCCCGCTCGTCAT
>JBMOGP010000631.1:0-1969 GCA_049318285.1 Hyphomonadaceae bacterium | reverse complement strand
ATCAACATGCTCGGCCTTGCCAAGCGGCTGGGCGCGAAGATCCTCCAGGCGTCCACCTCGGAAGTCTATGGCGACCCTGCCGTCCACCCGCAAACCGAAGACTACTGGGGCAACGTCAACCCGATCGGGCCGCGCTCCTGCTATGACGAAGGCAAGCGTTGCGCCGAGACGCTGTTCTTCGATTACTGGCGCCAGCACCAGCTCCGCATCAAGGTGCTGCGGATCTTCAATACCTACGGCCCGCGCATGCATCCCAATGACGGGCGCGTCGTCTCCAACTTCATTGTTCAGGCGCTGCGCGGCCAGGACATCACCATCTATGGCGACGGCTCGCAGACGCGTTCCTTCTGCTATGTCGATGATCTGATCGAAGGCATGATCCGGCTGATGGACTCGAGCGACGATGTCACCGGTCCGATCAATGTCGGCAACCCGGGCGAGTTCACGATGATCGAGCTGGCCGAGAACGTGCTGAGGCTGACGCAATCAAAATCGAAACTCGTCCGCATGCCGCTGCCTGCCGACGACCCGAAGCAGCGCAAGCCCGACATCACCAAAGCCAGGTCCGTGCTCGGCTGGGAGCCGAAGGTGCAGCTCGAGGACGGGCTCAAGGAAACCATCGCCTATTTCAGGAAGCTGCTGGACGAATAGCTCACTCAGCCAGCCGCGTGCGAACCTCGTCCGCAATCGCCAGTGACGAAGTGAGCCCTGGGCTCTCGATGCCGAACAGATTCACGAGCCCCGCCATGCCGTGAAGCTCGGGTCCATCGATGCGGAAGTCTGCTGCCGCCTCGCCCGGCCCTGAAAGCTTTGGACGGCATCCTGAATAGTCCGGCGTCAATGCGCCGTCCGGCAGCCCCGGCCAGTAGCGCCGGATCGCATCGTAGAAGACATCTGCGCGCCGAGGATCCACTGTATAGTCGATGCTGTCTGGATCAGCTGATGCGAGCCATTCGACATCCGGCCCGAACTTCATCCGCCCGCCTAGATCGAGCGTCACATGCACGCCAAGTCCGCCCTCGACAGGCGCCGGATAGACCAGTCGCGAGAACGCCTGCCGGCCGCTGCACGCAAAATAGCTGCCCTTCGCAAGCACCAGCGCGGGAATGTGTTCGATCGGAAACCCGTCGATGTGCCGCGCAACGTGCTGTGCGTGGAGCCCACAGCTGTTCACCAGCCGACGGCAGATCAGCGTAGCCCCCTCTTCGCCGCCAGTCGTCACGCGAAACCCTCCGCCCGCCGCCGGCGCAACGCGCTCCACCGGCGCATTCAGCGCAATCACCCCGCCATGATCTTCAATCTCGCCTCGCAGTGCGAGCATGTAGCCATGCCCATCGACAATGCCGGTCTCAGGCGACCACAGCGCCGCCGCGCATGCAAGCTGTGGCTCCCAGGCCTTCGCAGTGGCTGCGCTGACAAGCTCCAGCCCCTCGACGCCGTTTCGTTGTCCCGTCGCATGAATGGCCGCAAGCTTCCCGACCTCCTGTTCAGAGGTCGCAACAATCAGCTTGCCATACCTGCAATACGTTACGCCGCGTTGGTCGAGATAGGCATACAGCTTGCGCCTGCCGGCAACGCACATGCGATGGCGCATGCTGCCGGTCGGATAGTAAATCCCCGCGTGGATCACCTCGGAATTGCGCGAAGAGGTGCCCGTCCCGATGGCGGCCGCCGCCTCCAGCACCAGCACATCCTCGCCCGCCCGCGCAAAGGCGGCAGCTATCGCCAACCCGACCGCGCCTGCTCCCACGACGACAACGTCAACGTCCATTAACCAACCTGTATCGGCCCGCCTGGCCAAAGCGCCGGAATCAGCCTCTTTCCAGCGCTAACCTGTGATTTCGTTTTCCGATAATTACCTATGCGTGTGTAGCCTCTCGGTTGAGAGCCGTAAGGTGCGGTGATAGGCGCAGACATGGCCGAGTTCGACAATCTTTACGCGCACGGTTTCGTGCGGGTGGCGGCCGCC
>JBMOGP010000630.1:0-1971 GCA_049318285.1 Hyphomonadaceae bacterium | reverse complement strand
CACATCGCCGATGAGCTGACCCCGATCTGGGAGGCGACCGAGAAGGACCTTGCAGAAGCTAATGTCGCCCCGCCCTTCTGGGCGTTTCCATGGGCCGGCGGGCAGGCGCTGGCGCGCTATGTGCTCGAAAACCCGGACACGGTTCGCGGCAAGCTTGTGCTCGACATCGCCTGCGGCTCTGGCCTCGTGGGAATCGCCGCAGCGCTCGCAGGCGCAGCTGAGGTGGTTGCCAACGACATCGACCCGATCTGCGAGGCCGCCGTGGCGCTGAACGCGGACATCAACGGTGTCGCGCTCAGCTATCTGGGCGGCGATCTCCTGAACGGCGATCCGCCAGACTATGACGTGATCCTCGCTGCTGACGTATTCTACGAACAGACGCCGGCGCGCCTCTTCCGCACAATGCTCGAACGCGCCCACGCCAGCGGCACAACAATCTTCGCCGGCGACCCCGGCCGTACCTACTTTCCACGCGAGGCCTTCCGGCAGGTGGCCACGTATGCGGTGGAGACGACGACCGAGATCGAGAATCACCCGATCAAGGCAGCGCGGGTGTGGACACTCTAGGCCAGCACAAACCGCGTTCCGCAGAGCTCGACAAAGGGCCCGCTGGGAACCTCGCCGATCTTCACGCCCGCCTTGTCCGCATTGGCAAGGATCGCCTTCGCATCCAGGCAGGCCAGCCGAACAGCCGAGAGGCCCTCGCCGCGATCATCCTCCAGCGGCGAGAACCGCGCGCGCGCATTGTCGAGTTCGATCGTCCAGATGCCCCCGTCGCTTCGCACGGCTGGACGCTCCAGCAGCTTGCTCCAGCGATCGGCCGTCGCCGAAGGATCATCGCATTGCATCCGCGCACCGGTGATTGCCTTCACCGTCTTCGAGCGATCCTTCTCCTGCCAGTGCGGACCAGCCCAGTGATATCCGCCCATCACATCCGCGCCGCCCGAATGTCGATCAACCGAGAGAAGCGTCGCGCCGGTGTCTTTCGGATGCAGGTGAAGCGCCTCGGATGTGGAAACCGCGTCGCCGGACTTCAGATCCTGCACCAGCCGCACGCCCATCGCCTTGAAATGATCGCGCCGCCGCTCGAGGTCGTCACAGTCGACGATGTACATGTACCCGCCATCGCCCCGGCGACGATCAAGATACCGACCGCCAGCCGTGCCTTCGGTCAGCGGCGAGACGACCTCCAGAAATGTCCCGCTCATCGGAAACAGCGCATTGTGCAAACCATACTTGCCGACGCCGGGATCGCGATAACAGATCTCCAGCCCGAGCACGTCGCCGACCTGCTTCTCGACGGCTGCAAGATCCTTCGCGACAAGTGCGATCTGGCGAAGCCTCAGATATCCCATGGCGCCCTCCCTTGAGCGTAGGCGGCTGATTGTCGGGCGGTCGAAGGCCCCGTCAGCTCTGCGCCCGCATCGATGATTGCCTTGGCGGTCGGTATCACATGAAGCTGTAAGGCTCCACATCCAGCGTCATGCGGACAGAAGAGGGGAGCTTCACGCGCTCCTTCCACGCCGCCAGGAAAGACGAAAGATCGACATTGCGATCCGAGCGCACAAGGAAACGGCGGCGGTGGCGGCCGCGCAGGATGGTGATCGGCGCCGGCGCTGGGCCCCAGACATCGATGCCTGTGGCGTTGGGCTGGCTTTCGCTCAGCATCCGGGCGGCAGCATCGACCTGTTCGGCGGTGGGCGCGGACAGGATCACTGCGCCCAAACGGCCATAGGGCGGGAAACCGACGAGGCGGCGCTGGTCCAGCTCGTGCGCAATGAACGCATCGCGGTCACCCGCAGCGAGCAGCGCGATGGCCGGACTTTCCGGCGCATAGGTCTGGACGATGGCGCGGCCCGGCTTGTCCGCCCGCCCCGCCCTCCCCGCGACCTGGAGCAGCAGCTGAAAGGTGCGCTCGCCGGCGCGGAGATCACCGCCACGCAGGCCGGCGTCTGCATCGACCACGCCAAC
>JBMOGP010000629.1:0-1982 GCA_049318285.1 Hyphomonadaceae bacterium | reverse complement strand
GGTGAACCAGTCGCGTTCGCGCTCGTCTTGCTCAAGCCAGCGGTTGAGCGTGCGCTCGACGCGCATGGCGTATAGCTCCACGCGGCAGGGAACGTCGTACTTGAGGTATGAATAGCCGCCGATGCTGGGGCCCTCGATGGCGCCGAGGATTCCGGCTTCTTCGAGGGCTTCGTTCAGGGCGGACTGCTGGGGCGTCTTATTGGACTCGATCATGCCCTTGGGGACGATCCAGTCGCCACGGCGGTTGGTGATGAGCATGACCCAGACGCGCCCGGCGGGGTCGACGCGGAAGGGAACGACGCCAGACTGGATGATGGCAACGGGGGCGGGCTTGCTGCTCGACTTGGCGTCGGCTGGAGGCGTCTCGCTCAGATGACGGCCCATGGCACCGCCACTGAGGCGGGCGGCGGCTTGCATGGCTTGAATCGAGACGTCAATCGGCCCAGTGGACTGGCCGGCAAGCGAATCGGCTGCGGCAGAGAGGGCGTTGATTGAGCTTGGCGGAAGGTACGTCATGGCGATGCGTCCTGCATCTGGGCTGGTGTCGGGAGGTTGAGGGAGGCGAGGTCGAGAGCAAGAGGGAAAGGGAATCCGAAGGCTGTGAGCTGAGCGCACTTGTACATCCGTGCGACAAAGTTGCGCCGAGCAGCTTGTATTTCGGCCGATTCGGGCGAATGGCTGTAGAGCCATTCGACGAATACTGGTGGGCAGATGCACACACAGTCAGGCGAAATCAACCCCCAGAGCAGGTCGCAGGTGTGGATTATGACGGGAATTGGCGGCTTTGCCACACTTCATGCGGGCGTTTGGCGGGATCTTCACACTTGGGCGAGTTATGGATGGCGCGGGATGTAAAGGCTTACGCGTGTTGCCGCGTTCGGGACGGCGGCGGATTCTGCCGTGGTCGCTTAGACTTCGTGAAGTCACTAGGCTCGGAGCCAGCTGGCAAATGCGGGCTATATCGATCTACTCAGACGCGCATGGACACGCCCGCTCGATTCGTGACTTCGATTCACCTTGATCAGGGCACGGTTCCCGAGCCGCGGCAGTATCCGTTTGACCTGCCGGCCGTGAAGGCGCTCAGCGACCTTGTCTTGCATCCTGCGGTAACGTTCTTTGTGGGCGAGAACGGAACCGGAAAGTCGACACTGCTTGAGGCGATAGCCGTTGGGCTGGGAATGAACGCGGAGGGCGGGAGTAGCAACTTCAACTTTGGGACGCGGTCGTCACACTCGCCCTTGCACGAGCACTTGAGGATCAGGCGAACAACAAGCAACCCCACCACGCGCTGGTTTCTGCGGGCCGAGAGCTTCTATAACGTTGCGTCGAATATCGAAGAGCTGGGACCACCGATCATCAACTCATACGGCGGCCGGTCGCTTCACGAGCAGTCGCACGGTGAGTCGTTCTTTGCGCTTTTCAAGAACCGCTTTGGGGCCAAAGGGCTCTATCTCCTCGACGAGCCTGAAGCGGCGCTTTCGCCGTCGCGGCAACTGGCGTTCTTAGCACTGTTGCACGATTACGACCTGGAAGGGTCACAGTTGATCATTGCGACACACTCGCCGATCATCATGGCGTACCCCAACGCGTGGACGTACGTCTTTGACAAACGCGGGATCACGCGGACGAGCTACGACCAGACTGAGCACTTCAAGCTCACGCGCGAGTTTCTCAACAATCCGACGCGGATGCTGCCGATCCTGTTTGGCCAAGACAGCGCGCGCGAGGACTGAGTAGGCACTTACTGCCCGCCGACGCTCCCAACGAGTTCGAGGTTGGTCTTGAAGCGCTTGAGCGCGCCCAAGAGTTGCTCGATCTGTACGTGTGGGGGCATGGCGATCAGGCGGCGGCGCAGGGCGGTGATGGTCTTGTATTCCTGCTCGCTCATGAGCAGGTTTTCCTTGCGGGTGCCGCTGGCGGCCAGGTTGATGGCCGGGAAGAGGCGGCGTTCGGCGATCTTGCGATCCAGGACGAGTTCCATG
>JBMOGP010000628.1:0-1991 GCA_049318285.1 Hyphomonadaceae bacterium | reverse complement strand
GTGTCTTTCACGGAAAGCTCCTTCTTCCCGATCCCGCCGGACGTGATGCTCGCCCCGATGTGCTTCGCCCGGCCGGAGCGCTGGGTCCGCTACGCCTTCGGCTGCACTTTAGCGTCCGTGTTCGGAGCGTTGCTTGGCTATGCGATCGGATTCTATCTGTGGGAAGCCGTCGGCTCCCAGATCGTCAGCTTCTTCGGCTATGGCGGGAAGGAAGAGGAGCTCCGGCTCGCCTACGCCACGGCCGGCGTCTGGATCATCTTCCTGAAGGGGATCACGCCGATCCCCTTCAAGCTGGTTACCATCGTCTCCGGCGCCATGGCGTTCAACCTGCCGATCTTCATCGCCGCGTGCCTTGTCACGAGAGGTATCCGCTTCTTTCTCGTCGCCTGGCTGTTCCAGAAGTTCGGCCCCACGCTCGCCCCGATCATCGAGAAGCGCGTCGGCCTGTTCATGCTTCTGTTCCTCGCGATCCTCGTGGGCGGCTTCGCAGCCGCCGCACTTCTTCACTGATCGATACAGAAAAATTCGATCGAGATTTCTCCAATCCGTGAACCAGATGTTTGCGATCATCGTGCGACATTCCGGATGAGTCAGCGGATAGTCCGCCTGCTCGCTGTCATTACCGGGTCGCTTCCATGGCCACGTTTCGCCGCATCCAGACGGCCTCCATGCGCGTTGCGCCGCACTGGTTCGTGTGCGTCTTCCTCGGCGTTTTCGTAGCCTTGCAGCTCGCGAGCCCGTCAGCCCTGATCGGCTAACCGCCGCTGGCCAAGCCGCGAGCATTACGCTAATCAGGCCGCCCCGCGCGGGAGTGGCGGAATTGGCAGACGCAGTGGACTCAAAATCCACCGTCCTAACGGATTTGTGGGTTCGACCCCCACCTCCCGTACCACGGCTCGTGCGTTGACGCCGGGCAGGGGCTAACCATAAATTCCCCGGCAATTGCGGAGCCGTGCGCCTTTATGAAGAAGCTTCTGGTCACGGGCGGCGCCGGCTTCATCGGGTCTGAAGTCTGCCGGCAGGTGATCGCCCAGACCGGCTGGTCGCTCGTTAACCTCGACAAGCTGACCTACGCCGGCAACCTGCACTCGCTCGCAATGATCGAGTCCGATCCGCGCTATGAATTCGTCCACGGCGACATCGGCGACAGCCATCTCGTTGATGCGCTGCTCGCGCGCATGCAGCCGGATGCGGTGATGCACCTTGCCGCTGAATCCCATGTCGATCGCTCAATCACCAGCTCGGCAAGTTTCATCCGGACGAACATCGTCGGCACGCACGCGCTGCTCGAGTCAACTCTCGGCTACTGGAAGACGCTTTCGGCAGAGAGGAAGGCCCAGTTCCGCTTCCTCGCCGTCTCGACCGATGAAGTCTACGGCTCGCTCGGCCCGACCGGCTGTTTCAGCGAGACCACGGCGTTCGATCCGCGCTCGCCGTATTCGGCAAGCAAGGCCGCCTCTGACCACCTTGTCAGCGCCTGGGGCCACACCTACGGCCTGCCGGTCGTCATCTCGAACTGCTCGAACAATTACGGCCCCTATCATTTCCCCGAAAAGCTCATCCCGCTGATGATCATCAACGCGATGAACGACAAGCCTCTGCCGGTCTATGGCGATGGATCCAACATCCGCGACTGGCTGTTCGTCGAGGACCATGCACGCGCCTTGCGCACGCTGGTCGAACATGGCCGTCCGGGCGAGACCTACTGCGTCGGCGGCCGGGCCGAGCGCACCAATCTCGACGTCGTCACCGCGCTCTGCGGGCTGTTCGACACGATCAAGTCCCGCCCCGCCGGAGAGACCGCAAAGCGACTGATCACCTTCGTCCAGGACCGCCCCGGCCACGACAAGCGCTACGCCATCGACAGCACCAAGATCGAATCCGAATTCGGCTGGAAACCATCCGTATCCTTCGAATGCGGCCTGCGCTGCACGGTCGACTGGTACCTCGCCAACCGGACCTGGTGGGAGCCGATCATCAATGGCGTCTAC
>JBMOGP010000627.1:0-2002 GCA_049318285.1 Hyphomonadaceae bacterium | reverse complement strand
CCAATGTGGTGATCCTGGGCGGCGGCGTGGCAGGTGTTCATGCGGCAGAGATGGCCAATGGCGCGCGCGCCAACGTCACCGTGTTCGACCGTTCGATGTCGCGCCTTGAGGAACTCGACGTGCAGTTCGCCGGCGCAGTTGACACCATCTATGCAACGCAGGCTGCCATCGACCGCGCCGTGATCGAGGCAGATCTGGTGATCGGCGCCGTGCTCATCCCCGGCGCATCGGCGCCAAAGCTTGTCACGCGCGAGCACCTGAAGAAGATGCGGGCCGGCGCGGTGCTGGTCGACATATCTATTGATCAGGGTGGCTGCTTCGAGACATCGCGGCCGACGACACACGACGACCCCATCTATGAGGTTGACGGCATCCTGCACTATTGCGTTGCAAACATGCCCGGCGCTGTGCCGCGGACCTCCACATACGCGCTCAACAACGTCACGCTGCCCTTCGCGCTCGACCTTGCGAACAAGGGCGCGAAGGCGGCGCTGAAGGCGGACAAACATCTGGCAGAAGGGCTCAACGTCGCCGAAGGGAGGATCGCCCACGCCGCGGTCGCGCGCGATCTCGATCTGCCGTTTGCAAAGCCGGCCTGGCTGGCGGCATGAGTCGCTGGATCGCTGGCGCTGTCATCGCCGTTGTCGCCGCCTGCAGCGGCAAGCCGGCGCCGCCCGACATGAAGGACCCTGTGTCCGTCGCGCGCGCCTTCGTCGACGCCTACAACGCCAAGGACCTTGCTCGCATGCTGCCGCTGGTGGACCAGATCAACATGGAGGCGATCGAGGACGCGCTCGCCGACGGCCCCGACAGTGCTGCATGGCAGGGAATTTTCGCGTCCGAGATGGTGCAACTGGTCGCCCGCGAAGGCGGCAAGGTCGATGGGCCCCGCTATGACGGCCGTGATGCAGTGGTGAGAGTTGCGAAGTCGGACCTCGGCGATGTCTTCACGGTCGAACTCGGCCAGCGCGAGGATGGCGACTGGCTGATCGTCGAGAATGCGATCCTGAGCGAGCTTGAATTTGCGGAGCTGCCGACCGAGCCAGAGAAGCGGCCATAGGCCTGAAACGAAAAGGCCCGCTCAAGCCGAGCGGGCCTTTCAGTTTCATACAGCGAGGATCAGATCAGCGCGGGGTCGCCCCGCGCATGTATTTGAAGAAATCGCTGTCGGGCGACAGCACGAAGGGCGTGCCCGCCTTGATCGAATTCTCGTAGGCGAGCAGCGACCGGTAGAAAGCGAAGAACTCTGCATCCTTGCCATAGGCTGCGGCATAGATCCGGTTACGTTCGGCATCGCCCTCGCCTTCCAGGACCTGCGCCTTCTGTTCCGCTTCAGCGACGATGACCCGCGCCTGCGCATCCGCTTCGGCGGTGATCGAGGCAAACAGACCTTCGCCTTCCGCGTTGTACTGGCTGATCTTCTGCTGCAGCTGCGACTTCATGCGCTCATAGACACGCTGCGAGTTCGCTTCCGGCAGGTCGGCCTGGCGGATGCGGACGTCGATGATCTCGATGCCGAGCGTGTTCATCTGCGCCTGCAGAGCGGTACGCACGCGCTGCATCAACGTGGCGCGCTGGCCAGCGATGATGTCGGGCTGCGACACCTTGCCGAGTTCGCCGCGCAGGGCTGCCGTAAAGCGGAGTCCAAGCTGCTGCTCTCCGTTCCCGCCAGCTGCACGGAAGTACTGGAGCGGGTTCTTGATCCGCCAGCGTGCGATAGCGTCGACGTTGAGGCGCTGCTGGTCCGCCGCGATGACCTCGGCGGCATCCAGATCATAGCCGAGGTTGCGCTTCTCGTAGAATCGAACATCGTCGACGAGTGGAATCTTCAGGTGAAGCCCGGCGCCGTAGTTGGGCAACTCGCTCTTTTCGGTTGCGTTGACCGTGTACTGCGCCGAGCCGACGCGGATGACGATCGCCTGCTTGTCAACAGGCACGATATACAGTGCGTTGGCGAGGATGATCAGCGCGATAGCTGCGATAATCCCACCGATAACAAGGG
>JBMOGP010000626.1:0-2015 GCA_049318285.1 Hyphomonadaceae bacterium | reverse complement strand
GTGTGCAGCCGCTTGCCGTAAAGATCGCCGCTCCAGTCGAAGATCACAACTTCCAGCAACGGATCGCGCATGCCCGTCGTAGGGGTTCGACCAAAATTGGCGACGCCCGGACGCCACACATCCTCGCCGTCGATCCGCGCCCACACGACATAGATCCCATGCGCTGGATGCACGATCTCGCCAAGCGACATGTTCGCCGTCGGAAATCCAAGCGTCCGTCCGCGCTTCTCGCCATGTTCGACAACAGCATCGGTGATCCAGTATCCGCCGAGCCCGCGCGCCGCCTCCGCCATGTCGCCGCGCTCGATCGCGAGACGAATGCCGGAGGATGAAACCTTGGTCCCGCCCTCTCGTACTTCCGCCACCATGCTCACGTCGAAGCCAAGCTCGGCGCCATGCCGGCGCAGGCTCTCGACATCGCCCATCCGTCCCTTGCCGAACCGGAAGTCGAACCCGACGCTGACAGAGCGTGCACCAACATGGCTCACGATCACGCGTTCGCAGAACTCGCGATCCGTCATTGCCGCCATCGCAGAATCGAACTTCAGGAGATGCAGTTCCTTGACGCCGATCGCATCCATCGCGATCTGCCGCCGCAGCGGGGTCATCAACCGGAACGGAGCCGCATCAGGCTGGAGGAACCGGCGCGGCGCCGGCTCGAATGTCGCAACGCCCCACGCAACGCCCAGCCGGTTCGCCGCTGCGCCTGCATCTGCAATCACCGCGCGATGCCCCGCATGCAGCCCGTCGAAATTGCCCAGCGCGATGGCGGCGCCCGACATGGCGGCCTATTCGGCCAGGCCGGACGGCACCATGACAAGCGCTTCGCCCTTCATAGCGACCTTGCCGTCAACCTCGCCCTTAACCGCCAGGCGCACGCGATAGCCGCGCTCAATCATCTCGATCACTTCGGCCGTGGACGTCACAGTGTCGCCGATCCGCACGGGCCTGACAAATTTAAGGTTGAGCTCCATGAACACCGCGCCCGGGCCCGGCAGGTCATTTCCCAGGATGGCGGAGATGTAGGAGGCGCTGAGTGCGCCGTGCGCGATACGTCCCTTGAACTGGGTCGTCCTGGCATAGTCCTCGTCCATATGCAGGGGATTGTGGTCGCCGGAGACCCGGGCGAAATCGATTACGTCCTGCTCGGACACCGTATTCTCGATAGCGACGCTCATCCCTATCGCCAGGTCCGCGAACGTCTTGCCCGTCTTCATGCCCTGAAATCCCCAAGTCCCGGCCCGGTGGACCGATGGTCTGACGGCGGGTGCATAGAGCAATCCGCCCGACAATGTGAACCGTTTTCCTCGCAAATCCGCATCGCAAGGCCTCTTCGCGCCGGGCGAGTAGCCAGGATAACCGGCTTCCTTACGTCCGAAACCACTGGATTCATGAATTATTTGGCCAAGACCGGTACAATGTCCCCCAGCAACAGTCTTCCGGGAGTCTTTGGAACATGGCCGTCGACCTGTCCATGCCTGTCCTTGTCGTGGACGATTACCAGACGATGATACGCATCATTCGCAACCTGCTGATCCAGCTGGGCTTCAAGAATATCGAGGAGGCCAAGGACGGCCGCCAGGCGCTCGAGAAGCTCAACTCCGGGCGATTTGGCCTCGTCATCTCCGACTGGAACATGGAGCCGATGACCGGCTACGAACTGCTCCAGCAGGTGCGCGCAAGCGAAAAGCTCAAGGCCACCCCCTTCATCATGGTGACTGCCGAGTCGAGGACGGAAAACGTCATCGCGGCCAAGAAGGCCGGCGTGAACAACTACATCGTGAAGCCGTTCAACGCCGAAACGCTGAAGGGCAAGCTGAAATCCGTGCTGGGGGAGTTCTGATGGCTGCCGCAGAAGCTGCTCTGAAGATCCGCAGTGCAATGGATCGGCTCAAGGCCACCGGCTTTCGCGAACGCCAGCTGGTCGAAGTGCTCGACCTGTCGCACCAGATGGCCGACGCGATGACCGCCTTCTTCGGCTCGCTCGACAAATCCATCATCGGCGAATTCCGCTA
>JBMOGP010000625.1:0-2018 GCA_049318285.1 Hyphomonadaceae bacterium | reverse complement strand
GGACCAGGTATCGCCTCCAGCGGACGGCACGCTCAAGGGTACGGCTACGCGAAGTTGACTGTCAGCCGCACCGGCAGCGGCAGCGCAGCACCGATGTGAGTTATGGCTGCGCCGACGATTGATTTCATTTTCGAAGTGTGGTGCCGGTGAAGGTTGGACCCCCTCAATCGTAGCATTCTTGATAATTGGGAACAATACGCTGGTCCGCCAACGCTTTCTACGGCGCGTCATCGCCCCCTACCGGCGACGTCTCGGCCCGCCACCACGTTCCTAAGATATCAGATCCGTTCTGCAGCTGGACTTTGGAATTCCGGCCCAGCTGGGGTCTTGGCGAGGGCGATGTGGGGCTTGCGCTGCTTGGGATCGTCGGACGGCAGGGGCAAGCGCATCAGCTTCGATTTCGAGCCCGCCAGCTTGATGCGGTTTCAGCAAGCCGGACCATGGTGAATTCGTTCGGATTGCCGCCTTGTCGGGCCTGGCCTCAGCCGGCGGCGGCAGCCTGCCTCGCCACATCGCGGGAGGGTTTCGGCGTCGTGACCCTCCATTTGCCGTCGGCTCCCTTTTCCTGGCGGTAGAGGCCCTGCTTTCCTTCGAAATTGTCCCAATAGGGTTCATCGAGCAGTTCGTAGAAGAAGAGCCCCTCGATCCGGTAGGCGGCGCGTATCGCCTTCAAGCGGTCGAGCTGCTTCCGCAGCAGCGAGGCACGGGTGGCATCGTCGTCCTTATATGGATCGCTGAAGTTATACTCGGTGAGCCAGATCGGCTTGCCGAAGCTGGCGACGTGCTTGAAGGATTCCTCGCTCCACGGTGTATATTGGTGCCACACCGAAATTTCCCACTCGACGCCGTCCTTGGACAAGCGGTCGAAGGCACCGAGATGTCCCCAACCCGCCGTGCCCAATGCTCGTAACGCGGCCGGATCGCCCGCCTTGACGCCGTCCGAGAGACCATGCAGCGCTGCGCTCACCTTTCGCCACCGTGGTCCGTAGTATTCCAGTTCGCCAACGCCGGCTGCCGGGCCCCATGAGCAGGGATACTGGGTGCCGTCGTCGCGCATCTCGCAGGGCTGGATGATGGCATAGTTCTCCAGTTCGTTGTCGAGCTCCCAGACCTTGACGCGGCCGGCGAAACGGCGCGCGATTGTTTCGGCGGCGGTGCGCGAGCGCGCATAGATACTTTCGGCCGTATCGTCCTGCAGCGATCCTTGGTGAAACATGATTGGCAGTACAGTGACACCGCGGGCCGCCGCCAGCGAAAGGAGCTTATCGAGCCGGTCGATGGAATCGTCGCCTGCGAGATTCACGCGATACTGCTTGAGGCCCGCCTGCACCAGCAGGTCGAGCTGCTGCTCCATCGTGATGTCCGGATAGGCGTTGAACGGATGTCCGTTGGCACCCCAGACGAAGTCGCTCGATGTTGTGCCGCGAGACGGCATCAGTGCTCGCACCGGCGTCGGTGATGGAGGCGCCGATCCTGACGGCGTCGGAAACGCCAACGCGGTCGGCGAGGGAGAGGCGAAACCGTTCAACGGATCGGATTCTTTGGCCGTATTGCCGCCGCCACAGGCCGCCAAGCACAAGGTGCATAGTGCCAGAATGAATGTGAATCGCATGTGCCGCCTCTGGCGAGTGATCCCCGGCCCGCCGGCTACCGTTAATACTAGAGCATCAGGCGGTTAATCCGCAACATAGGCGTGTGCCCTGAAGAAGTTCCAGCACTCTTCCGATGTAAAGAGGGAGCAGATGCCTCCAACGGCGCGCCAGAGGGCGTCGATGGTGCGTGCGGCTGCCTTGCGCAAGCGAGCTTTTAGCTTTGAGAACGCCATCTCGATAGGGTGGACCTACCCCGTTTCCGTGGACAGTTGAGATTTTGGGATCAGGCTACGATCTCTGACGTCAGTTTACTCCTCCCTTCCGGCTTTTCCTGCCTGTTGGCGACATCTTTCTGTTCGACCTGAGGGACGCCCATCCTTCCGTCCCGGCCCGCACATTCAACACGCTGGCGCGCGGAGGGGCGGT
>JBMOGP010000624.1:0-2020 GCA_049318285.1 Hyphomonadaceae bacterium | reverse complement strand
GCCCGGACGCCGCCACGATCTCGCGCGCAGTAGGATCGAGCGTCGCAAACGGCATGTCCGCAGCAAGAACATCCGACGATGTTAGCCGGTTGAACAGCGTGGACTTGCCCGCATTGGTATAGCCGACGATAGCCGCTACCGGTGCGCCGCGCTTCGCCCTGCCCTCGCGCTGAAGCCGCCGGGTGCGGCGCACATCTTCCAGCTCGCGCGTGAAACCGGCGATGCGCTTGTCGAGCAAGCGTCTGTCGGTTTCCAGCTGGCTTTCGCCAGGCCCACCGAGAAAGCCGAAGCCGCCGCGCTGCCTTTCAAGGTGGGTCCACGTCCGCACTAGCCGCGAGCGCTCATACAGTGATCGCGCCATCTCGACCTGCAGCCGGCCTTCCGCCGTTCGCGCGCGCAGGCCAAAGATCTCGAGAATCAGCCCCGTGCGATCCACGACCTTGAGCTTGAGTTCCATTTCCAGATTGCGCTGCTGCACTGGCGTCAGCGCGCCATCGACGATGAACAGTGTGACGCCCTCGTCGCGAAAGCGCTGCGCCAGCGCATCAAGCTGCCCTGATCCAAGCAGCCGCGCAGGATGAGGCTCGCGGACATTGACCTGTTCGGCAAAGGCCAGCTTTACCCCGAGCGCCTCGGCAAGGCCCATGCTTTCTTCAAGGCGCGAGCGCGCAACGTCCGCCCCACCAATTACGGGCAGAACAACCGCGGCTGTCTCTTCTGGCGGCCGGCGGTCGATCAGGTCTCTTGGCAATCAGTCCTCGTCTTCATTCTCGAAGAGATTGACCGGCGCGTTCGGCGCGATGGTCGAGATGGCGTGCTTGTATACCAGCTGTGGCGGGCGTCCTTCACCTTTGAGCAGCACGCAGAAGTTATCGAACCAAGTCACGATGCCCTGGAGCTTGACGCCGTTCACAAGGAACACGGTCAGGGGAGTCTTGCCCTTCCGCACGGCGTTGAGGAAAATGTCCTGCAGGTTCTGTTTTTTGTCAGCCGACATGGATGTTGCGAGCCTTCTTTGCTGGGGCCTTGCAGAACGTTTAGCCTTTCATATGTGGAATGAGCAATGGCTTGCCCACCCCATGCGATACGACGCCGTGTCCAGCCTCACGCATGGTCAAACGCACCCTGCGCCGCCCGTAGGCGTGTCGCCGTGAAGAATAGTGATTACCGATCCAGCTGACCGTCAGCCCTGCGGTTCCTTGATGCCGAGGCTGGTATCGACACCCAGAGCCTTCAGCTTACGGTGTAACGCCGAGCGCTCCATCCCGATGAAGGCTGCAGTACGCGAGACGTTGCCCCCAAAACGGGTGATCTGCATCGACAGATACTCCCGCTCGAAATGTTCCCGCGCATCACGCAGGGACATGGAGATCATCTGCATCGAGCCCGCCGCAGAAGCGCTTCCGCCCTTGGAATCGCTCGGCAGGTGTTGTGCGGTGATCGGCCCAGCGGGCTCGCCATTGGTCAGTATGAGCAGTCGCTCCACCACGTTCCGGAGCTGCCGCACATTGCCCGGCCATTCGCTCGCCTGCAGCACCGCAATCGCCTCGTCTGCAAAAGGACGCGGCTGTAGCCCTGTGGCGTCGGCGACGCGCTGTATGAAGTAGCGCACGAGATCCGGAATATCCTCGCGACGCCGATCCAGCGCCGGCACATCGACTGGCACAACGTTGAGCCGGTAGTAAAGATCTTCCCGGAACCTCCCCGCCGCGATCTCCGCCCGCAGGTCCCGCGCCGTTGTCGAGATGACGCGTACATCGACCGACACATCGTCCTGCCCGTTGCGGCGCTTGAACCGCTGGTCCACAAGCACCCGCAGGATGCGGCTCTGCACCGCCATCGGCATGTCCGAGATTTCGTCCAGTAGTACCGTCCCCGCATGCGCCTGCTCGAACAACCCGATCTTCGGCGCCTTGCCGTTTCCGGTCTCCTCGCCAAACAACTCCGCCTCGATCCGCTCAGGATCGAGTGACGCCGTGTTGATCACCACGAACGGCCCGCTCGCGCGTTGCGACCGATC
>JBMOGP010000623.1:0-2021 GCA_049318285.1 Hyphomonadaceae bacterium | reverse complement strand
ACGCCGGAGTGGCAGTTTGTGATGGGCGCGAACTATGAGTTCCCGCTCGACGAGGGGCTGCAGGGCTTCGTGGGCGCGAACTACAGCTACCGCACGGAAACGAATGCGACGCTGGGCGAAGATCCGCTGTTTGTGATCGATGCCTACGGCCTTCTAGACCTGCGCGCCGGCTTCGGCGCGCCGGACGGCGCATGGCGCTTCAGCGTCTGGGGACGCAATGTGACCGACGAATACTACTGGAACAATGTCGCACGGGCGATCGACACGGTCTCGCGTTACGCGGGCATGCCGGCGACCTACGGCGTCAGCCTGACGTTCCGCTACGACTGAAGACGCACGCGGAGCAAGGTGCCGTCGCGTTGTTGCGTTCGGTGCCGCACCCTATAACGGCTGTGGCGGGCGGCGTTTGCGTCGCCCGCCGTTCGTCCATTGCGTGAGGGGATGGCCTTGTCCAGCGTGAACGCTGAACTCCAGAACGCAGTGCGCGATCTCGTGCTCGCCAACAAGATCCTCTACAAGTCCGGCGTTCTGGACGCATACGGCCATGTCAGCGCCCGCCATCCGCTCGCGCCGGACCAGTTCCTGCTGTCGCGCAACCTTGCGCCCGCCCTCGTAACGGCGGGCGACATCCTTGCCTTCGGTCTCGACGGCGAACCCACAGCACCGACCGCCGAACCGCTATATCTGGAGCGCTATATTCACTCTGAAGTTTATAGGAGCAGGCCCGACGTGGTGTCGGTCGTGCACAGTCACTCGCCCTCCGTCATCCCGTTCGGCGTTACGGAAGAGCGGCTGCGGCCGGTCTTCCACATGAGCGCTTTCCTGGGGCAGGGCGCGCCGGTGTTCGAAATTCGCGACAAGTTTGGCGACGAAACCAATCTGCTCATCACCAATTCCAACATGGGCGCGGCGCTGGCGGACGCTCTCGGGGAAAGCGCGGTGCTCCTCCTGCGCGGCCACGGTAACGTGGTTGTCGCGCCGACACTGCGGCTGGCGGTGTTTCGCGCGATCTACACGGAGACCAACGCGCAACTCCAGATCGATGCTCTGCGGATGGGACGTCGCAAGATCAATTACCTGAGCCGCGGCGAAGCCAAAGCTGTGACCGCGGTCGCCGGTAAGCTCGTTGACCGGACATGGGACCTCTGGGTCGCTGAATCTGGCGACGATTCCGTCTAGGCTATGACCCCGTGGAACGGCGCGCGCAAGCCGGTCTTCTCAAGCAACGGCAGCACTTCGCGCAAGAACGGCGGCAGGCCGTCCAAGAAGTTCACGAAGCCGAGCAGCGCGCCGTTGATGCCGGCGTCGGATATGGACTGCAGCAGGCCCGCGATGGTCGCCGCATCGCCCACAAGAGGATAACCGGTGCCGGTGGCGAGGCGCGACCGCAGCATTTCAGCGACCGCGGGATCGGACGGGACGCCGCTCTCCGCCATGATCGTGGTGAGAAAACCCTCCACGGCGCGATGGTCGCGGAACGTGTCGGCAAATCGCGTCCGCTCGGCGAGCGCCGCCTCCACGCTCTCGTGCTGGACAATATGGACGTTGGTCCAAACCTGAAGATCTACGCCGCGTTTCTCGCGGGCCAGCGCCTTGTATTCGGAGACCTGCGCGCGCCACAGGTCCGGTTCGGCGCCGTTGAGCGAAACGAACGCGATGTCCGAATTCTCGGCCGCGAACGCCATGCCCGCGGTCGACAGACCGGCATTCATGATCGGCGGCCCTGGCCGCTGCACCGGCTTGGGCTGACACACTGCCTTCTTCATGTTGAAGTGGCGTGTGGTAATGTCCACCTCGTTTTCCGACGCCCAAAGCGTGCGAACGATTTCGAGCCATTCGCGGAGGTAGGCGTATCGCTGGGTGTGCTCAATGAGGTCGATGCCGAACATATCGAACTCGCGCCGGTTCCAGCCGCCAACAACATTGAGCGCGAAGCGGCCGCCCGAGATGTGATCGATGGTGGCGGCCTGCTTGGCGACGACCAGCGGATGAAGCATCGGCGCATGAGACGTTGCGAAGAT
>JBMOGP010000622.1:0-2022 GCA_049318285.1 Hyphomonadaceae bacterium | reverse complement strand
CTCCATGATGCGCGGCTTGGACCACATCCATTCCACGTTGACGGTGAACCAGGCTTCGAGACCTTTGCGGAACCAGCCGCCGCCATTCCACAGGAAGACGTTCTTGGCTGTCTGCTGCGAGATGGTCGAGGCGCCGCGAAGGTCGCCGCCATTCTCCGCTGCCTGCATCGCCTTCTGGATTTCCTTCAGGTCGAAGCCGTCATGGGCGCAGAAATTCTGGTCTTCGGACGCGATCACGGCGCGTACGAGGTGAGGCGAGATGTCCTTGAGATCGACCCATGTGGAGCGGACCTCGATGCCCTTCATGGCTGTGCCGGCCATGTTCAGGGTTGGCGGCGGGCCGGTCCAGCCGATCACGAAGACGGTGAGCAGGCTGAGGCCCACGAAGCCGGATCCGAGGAGGCCCGTCCAGAGAAAGAAGCCGACGAGAATACGGCGCCACAGCGGCTTGTCGCTGGCGCTGGCGTAGCGCTTGCCCTGGGGCGCCATGGCTCCGCGAAACCGGCTGAGCATGCCGCCGGCCTCGCCCGCGGGGCGTACCGGTTCGGGATTGCTGTCCGAATTCCGCCGGCGGGCCGCATCAGAACCCGGCGGCTGGTCTGGCTTCTCGTCCAGCATCCCACTCCTCGCACACTGCAGGATCGGACTCGTGCGCCCGCCGCAGCTTGTATTGTTCGTCACTTGCGGTCTGAGACAGCTGACCCAGCGCCCACACCGATGCGCCGCGAACCACTGACGACGCATCGTCGAGCATCTGGATACACAAGTCCACGAGCAGCGTCTGCCCGTTATTTTGACCAGAATTCCCGATCGCGATCATGACGTTCCGGACAAAACGGTCGCGGCCGATGCGCTTTATCGGCGAACCGGCGAAGACCTCGCGGAAGCCTGCGTCATCAAGCCCCGCAAGATCGGACAGAAGCGGGACGGTGAGTTCTGCACGCGGATGAAACGCAGCCTCGGATGCGGCATGGGCGAACTTGTTCCAGGGACAGACGGCAAGGCAGTCGTCGCAGCCATAAATGCGGTTGCCGATGGCGCGGCGGAATTCGCGAGGGATCGGGCCTTTGGTTTCGATGGTGAGATAGGAAATGCAGCGGCGCGCATCGAGCTGGTAGGGAGCAGGGAAGGCTCTGGTCGGGCAGATGTCGAGACAGGCCTGGCACGTTCCGCATGCGTCCGCGGCGGTATCGTCCGGCGCAAGGTCGGCGCTCGTCAGCATGACGCCAAGAAAGAGCCATGAGCCATGCTCGCGGCTGACAAGGTTGGTGTGCTTGCCCTGCCAGCCGACACCTGCCCTGTGCGCGAGGGGTTTTTCCATCAGGGGCGCCGTATCGACGAAGATCTTCACGTCGTGGCCGGTTGCGGTCGCGAAGCTGGACGCGAGCTGGCGCAGCCTGCGCTTCATCAGGTCATGATAGTCGGCGTTCTGGGCGTAGACAGAGATGGTGGCGTGCTCGCGCCGGGTGAGCGGTTCGAGCGGGTCGATCTTCGGGCCGTAATTGAGGCCGACGACGAGCGCGGATCTTGCCTCAGGCCACATGGCCGTCGGGTGCTGGCGGCGCAGCAGGGTTTCGGCCATCCAGCCCATGTCGCCATGAAAGCCCTGCGCCACGAAGTCGGCAAGGCGATCGCCAGCCTCCCATGCGGCGTCGGCGCGGGCGATGCGGGCGACGTCGAAGCCGAGTGCGCGGGCGCTGTCCTTCAGAAGGGCCTCAGGCGTGGTCATGCGCGAGTGCTAGCGAGGGCCGCGGAGGCGGGCAAGCGGCGCAGCCGGCGCGGCGGCAAGCCTCGCAGCGCCAGAAATCACCCAGACGTGACGAAAGCTTGACCTCGCGTTGAAGCGGGCTTCGCGCTGACCGGGCGCGCAGGGGAGATGTGCCTCGCATTGCAGGCCCGGAAACGGGCCTGTACGCTTCGGGCAGTTAGACGCGTTCCATGCTGCAGGAGATAAGACTTGCGCCACGCTCTGCTCGCCACCATCGCCGTTTCCCTTTCGATCGCGCTTGCCTTCGGCGCGCC
>JBMOGP010000621.1:0-2030 GCA_049318285.1 Hyphomonadaceae bacterium | reverse complement strand
AGGCGCTCTGGCTCTTCCTGCCCGCCCTCGCCTACCTCGTCTTCTTCCTGCCGCCCGGCGTGGCCGCCTTCGGTTCGGGCGAGCCCGGCTTCATCGCGCTCCTGCTCCTTGCCGGGCCGCTGACCGCAACGCCGCTGATCCTCTTCGCGATGGGCGCCCGCCGTCTCCGCATGTCGACCATCGGCGTCCTGCAGTTTATTGCGCCAACGGTTCAGCTCGTCATCGGTATCGCCATGGGCGAGGCCTTCACGCTCGGCCACACCGTCACCTTCGGCCTGATCTGGACGGGCGTCGTGATCTTCACGCTCGCCGGGCGCCAGCCGCGAATCGCAGTCCCGACAGGCAGCTGACAGGAAAAATCCCCGCCGGGATGGTCATGCGGGGATCAGTTGAGGCGATTTACCATGCGAAGTCGCGAAGAGCGATTTCGCAGGTAAGAGCGCAGATTCGGCGCCGACCCGGAACGACGCATCTTAACCGGAACCCCTCAGCAAATCCGCGCCTCCCTGCCGGGCCGGTTAAGGACTGTCTTAGGGTTTGGCCGTGATGCTTCGCGCGCGGCGCTCGTGTCCGGTCTTTTTCGGACACGACGTAAATTCCTGCGCAGCGCTTCACTCCTGTGAAACCCTGCACGTGGTCTACCGCAGGGCCAGGGTCGCGTTGGCCATGGCAGCCGAGGCGGCGGCGCGTCGCACAGGCGTGGTAGGTTCGAGGGTGGAGACAGACGGGACAATGAGCGCATCGACGGATCCCATGCAGTCGCCCGAATGGGAGGCCGCCCGCCTCAACTGGTATGAGCAGGCCCGTACCCAGCTCGATACGCTGCAGCAGGCGGTGAACGGCGCCTCCCCCGGCTCGCTTGCACTTGAGCCGATCTACGCTCCGATGCACGACATGGCGGGTCTCGCCGGCGTGTTCGGATATGACATGCTCGGCAAGATCTCCCGCAGCCTGATCGAGACGCTGCGCAAGGGCGCAAATCCGCTCGACGAGCGCATGCTGATGATCGCGAGGGCGCACCTGGCCGCCCTGGCCGCTCTCCACGCCCGCGACGTCCGCGGTGATGGCGGCCCCCAAGGCCTCGCCATCCTCGCCAAGCTGGCCAGCATCGACGCCTGAGCCGACGGCCTACAAACACCCATAAAGCGCATCGATGATGCGTGATCGGCGCGCATCCTCGAGCAGGTGCGTGCCCTGCCTGTTCATGATGTACGCTCCCGCCAGTCCCGTCGCCGGATCGCCGAACGCGCCCGATCCGCCCCATCCCGAATGGCAAAGCGTTTCCGGGTTCGGACCATAGATCAGGGGCAGGTTGCGCATCACGCCCGCGCCGAACGCCACGCGCCCGGGCAGCACGCGATCCTCGCCGGACACACGCTCGCATGTCAGCTCGTCCCACGTGACGGGCGCAATCACCCGCATCTCGCCGATGCGCCCCTTCTGCGCGAAGGCCGAATAGAGCCGCGCCATCGCAGGCGCCGTCGCATGTCCGTTGGCGGACGGAATCTCCGCCATGCGCCACGCCGCCGTACCTCGCGGGGCTGCCGCCCACGGCGTGAGAAAGGCCGCCCGTGTCTCCGCATTCCTGTGCGGAAACTGTGCCGCCGCCTTCGGCTTCAGTAACTCAGCGCACCGGTCGTGCTCGCGCTCAGGCAGGCCGATCCAGAAATCGATCCCCAGCGGCGCGCACACATCCTCGCGAAGGATTGTCCCCAACGATCGCTTCGACACCCGCCGAACCAGCTCGCCGGCGATATAACCCCATGTCAGCGGATGATAACCTGACCCATCGCCCCTGCCCCACATCGGTGAAAGCTTCGCCAGCTCCGCCGACAAGGCAGGCGGATCAAGCCAAAGCTGCGGATCGATCGGCTCGACAAACCCCGGCACGCCCGCCTGATGCGACAGCGCCTCGGCCACCGTGTAAGCCCGCTTGCCCGCCGCGCCGAATTCCGGCCAGACGTCAGCAAGCGGCGCATCATAGTCGACCAGCCCGCGCTCCACGAGCATCGCCACGACCAGCGCCGCCA
>JBMOGP010000620.1:0-2031 GCA_049318285.1 Hyphomonadaceae bacterium | reverse complement strand
ATCGCTGCAAGCGCGATCAAGGCGCTGGGCCGTGGCGACGAGCGGGCGCTGAAGCTGATCGTGGGGTAGGGGCTCACTCGCCCCTGCCGCCCGCCTCGGTGATCACCGTCTCAACCTTGCGGCGCATGTCGGGGCCGGCGAGGTATTCGCCGATGTCTTCCAGCACCGGATTGCCGGCCGCGAATTCCACCACATAGGCGACGACGTCGACCGTCGCCCGGGGGTCGTAGGGCTTGACGCCGGGTACGGGCATCCAGCCTGACTGCAGCGCGGTCAGCGCCGCGTCCTTGTAATCGCCTGCGCGCGCCCCGGGGAGGCGGATCCCGCCGACCGCGAACTTTGTCATCAGATCGGGAACCCCGGCATCAGATCCGTCGGCCTTGACCATGGTGCGCGTCGCCGCGAGTCCATAGTTCAGGATGATGGCGAGATCGCGTGTTGAAGCGGCGCCGATCGACTGAAAATGGTTGATGTAAAGCCGGTCCAGCTTCACGCGGAAGTAGGGCGGCGAGATCGCGGCGTTCCAGAAGGCCGGCGCGCTGGTCTCCGACGGATCGCCGCGCGATGCCGTGAGTGTGCCGCCGCCGATGTCTCCGGACGTCTCGAGGTAGGCGATGGCGAAGAAATCCGGTGTGCGGGTCAGTTTAAGCCGTGTCCACATCTGCCGGAGGTCGGCGGCGGCTGTCTCGGCATAGGCCTGCGGCTCTGGACCATAGCCATTGCGCACGATGTACATGCACCGGATGCCCGGATTGATCGACACGTCGCCGCTGCTGGGACTGGTGTAGAACAGGCCGCCATTGGCGCCGACAGACCTGGTCACGTCTTCCTGTCCGGCGCGCTTGAGATAAGTGCCGAATGACTCGAAGGCGATCCCGCCGATATTGGTGATCATCTCGAATGCAAGGCTGGGCAAGTCTGCATAGGCCTTCAGCCCGGCATCGGGTGATCCGCGGTCAGGCATGACGGGCGGGGCGGCGGCCTGTGGGCAGCGGTCATCCAGCAGGACGCGAAGATCGCCTGCCTCGCCGCCGACGAAGCCGTCTGGAGAGGATGGCGGAGGCGTGATTGCGCACCCAGCCATCGCAAGCATGCAGCCAATGCCGATCGCGCGTTTCATGCCCATCATCCCCTGTCGCCCGATACAGAACCTTTCCGGGTGCGAATGAATTGCGCGAGGTCAAACAGGGAGATTGCCTGCGGGCCAGAGATTTACCGTACGCGCCGAGCTCCAGTTTGCAGAGACACTGCCGTGTTCAGGCGAATTCGCGGAAGCTCGATAGGAAAGCCTCGATATGGGCGTTGACAATGGCCCGACCGGGCATGGTTGCAGGATTGTCCGATGCGATGCGCGTGGACAGGTCGACGAGCCAGGCGTGTTGTGCCGGACGCAGCGCATGGGAGCCGACATAGCCTATGTTCCATTGCGGGAAGCCGCGCCCGGTGAACGCCCACAGCTGCAGGACGATCACGCCGCCAGGCAGGTTCTGTGATCATGGGAGAAGACCAGCCAGGCGACGAACCCGGCGGTGACAGGGCTCAGTCCGGCGGCAAGCGGCCGTGGAATCCAGATCATCTCCAGCAGGCGACATAGCGGCGCGAGCAGGACCGCGAGAGCAAGGGCCAGAGCGAAAGGAAAGACGGATCCCTGACCTGCCCGCAGAGCAACGCACACGGCGAGGCTGATGGCGGATGCGCGTTGGGCGGGCACCCGACGATCAGGAAGAGACCGTGCGCGGCAATCCCCGCAGAACGCGAAGCGCGCCTGCGTCTTGCCATGTGTGTGGCCGCTCGTGTCCGGTCGATCGAACGCAGGGTGGCGACGCGGGGTTCCCTCACGGGGCGCAGGGCCGCTTTATGTTGATCCCACTTCGCTTGAGACTGCGCCGGGCGAGAAAACAGCGTATATCGTGTTCATCGGCCGTTCAGGCAGAACGAGACAGCCTGCGGTCCCTGAAGAGGGAAGTCCCATGATGTTAAATGCCAAGTATCTCTTCGCAGCCGCCGCCGGCGTCCTTCTCGCCGGGTGCG
>JBMOGP010000619.1:0-2039 GCA_049318285.1 Hyphomonadaceae bacterium | reverse complement strand
GAATACGATGACCGTTTTCTCATGGACAAGGATCTGCGCCAGAAGGTAGGCGCGGCAAAGTCGGTCGGGCAAGTGGATGGCGCGCAGTATGACGCCGTCTTCCTTGCCGGCGGATGGGGCGCAGCCTTTGACTTTGAACAGTCGCCCGAACTGGGCCGATTGCTTCTGCAGGCGGAAGATGCAAGCGCGGTGATCGGGGGCGTTTGCCATGGTCCGCTTGGATTGCTGGCGGCCAGGCGTGGCAACGTGCAGCCGCTCGTGAATGGGCGCACACTGACTGCGGTGACGGACAAGCAGGTGAAGGAGCTGGGCATTACGCACACGCCGCGTCATCCAGAGCGGGATCTGCGCGCCGCAGGCGCCCGGTTCGAATCATCGACCCGATTCAGGGACATCTTTGCAAGCCATGTGACCGTGGACGGACGGCTGGTAACTGGCCAGAACCAGAATGATGGAGCGGAGACGGCGGACCGGATGATGCAGGTCATCCTCGATGCGTCTCGCAAGGAAGGTTGAGAGACATGATTGCGGTATTGCGCGCAGTTGTAGGCATCGCGGGCCTGCTGGGCTTGCTGGTCGCAGCGCGGATATGGATGGCCCCGGAGGAAGTGGCGGCACAACTGGGTGTTGCCGCCTCGGGTCCGCTGGGGCTGGCGACGATCCGCGCCGACATGGGAGGCTTCTTCGCAGCGGGCGGCGTGTTTGGTCTGATGGCGGCGATCAAGGGACGCGGGAGCTTGCTGCTGCCACCGGTCGTTCTGATCGGGTTTGCGCTGACGGGTCGCCTGCTTGCTGTGGCGATGAATGGCTTCGTGCCCGAGATGGGGCCGCCCATGGCGATCGAAGCCGTTCTCCTCGTTCTGTTCATGGCGGGGTGGAAGTGGCTGCCGCGCTGAACCCAGCGGCGCTGTCCGCTTCTTGGTACCGACAAGTTAAGCGTTTTTGGTCCTCGCCGGCACATCAACGCTGGCAAAAACGAGCGCAGATTCGAGAACCGCTTTCGCTCGCTCGTATTCGAATTGCCCAGATTTGCACTTAACTTGTCAGCACCGGACTGCGATCATTCCGTAAGGCGCTTCAGCGTCTTGGCCTAAACGACCGTCATCGGCCTGGACGAGTGCACGACAACAACCGCGCGGAGAACCCGCATCTCAGCATCCGACGGCGTGAGCGAAAGATGCAGAGCTTCAAGATTCGACCGTCTGCTCAGCGTTTTCTGGAGACGTATGGCGCGGCCTATATTGCTCTCAACATCCAGCGGCGTCTGCTGAGCCGCCATGCAATGCGTGGGTTTCGCATGCGCTCGGAATCGGTCTGGAGCAGGCCGGTCGGGTGAGCGCCACTGGCTTGTCGAAAGCCCCGGCAGAACTGCAGTGAGTTCGTCTCATTGTTCTTCAGCAAGTGCTCAAGCATCGATCACAGCGACGCGCGCGACGAACCCCATGGAGCACCAATAGAAATCGCGCCCCCAACCCGGACTTGGGAAAACCACGCCCTGCATCGGTCCGCCAATCTTGGCGCGTGCGCGGGTCGCGCCGGTAACGATGTCAAGCACGGCGACACTTTCGCAGCCCTTGTCATAGTCATTGGTCACGAGCTCGCCGCTGCCTGGATAAAGCAGCATATGGCTGGCGGCGCCAAAATTCTCCCGGGCCCAAAGCGGCGTCAGAGACCGCCGATCCGCGTCAAAACGCCAAGCACGAAGGAGTTTGTTCGCTGAGTCCATGGCCACGACGATCTGACGGCCGACGTCGAAAACTGGAGGATTGGTGACGGAGCCGCCGCCTAACCCACTAACCTCGATGGCATCGTTATCAGCGCTATCCGACAAACTGACCCGGATCAGGCGGTTGGGGGTGGCTGAGACACCGGCGCCGACCATGGACGTGCGGTATCGATGACGGCCATTGTCCATGAACCAGGCCTGATCTTCGGCCAGCACCACGTCCCAGCCGTAGCTCTGCTGGGTGCCGGCGACGTAGTAATGTCGCCAGCCCTCATCGAAAATCAGACGTCCGGCCGCGCGGTCCCAGTGGTAG
>JBMOGP010000618.1:0-2046 GCA_049318285.1 Hyphomonadaceae bacterium | reverse complement strand
GCGAAATGGCTTATGCGATGATCAGGAAATCCCCGTAGGAGAGCACGGGATGGCTGGCATCGCCCAGCACCGCGATCTTCTGCGCCGCCGAAGCCCCGGTGCCATCGGGGTCATACCACAGCGCCCCTGTGGTCGTGTTGTCTAGGATGCGGTCGCTGGCGTCGTGCGCGGTATCCACGCCTGCGCCGGAATGGAACGCGCTCGCCGTCAGCTTGGTGTTTGCGGCAAAAGCCGTGAACACGGCCTTGGACAGCGCGATCTTGTCACCCTCGTCACGGCTGAAATCGGCGATCGTGTCGATGGCGGACAAGCTGGTGAAGAGGAAGCGGTCGCCCCCGGCGCCGCCGGTCAGCGTATCGGCCCCGGCCCCGCCGGAGAGCCTGTCCGCGCCGCCGCCGCCGCGCAGGATATCATCGCCGGCATCGCCGAACAGGCTGTCGTTCGAACTGTCGTCCTGCACCGTCTCGTCGAGCGTGTCGGCGCCGTCCCCGCCATAAAGCACGTCGGCTCCGTTGCCGCCCTGCAGGGTATCAGTGCCGGCATCACCAAAAAGCTTGTCCTTGCCGCCTGCGCCGAAGATGAAATCGCCGCCGGTGCCGCCGCGCAGGTAATCGACCGCCTCGGCGCCGAAGAGGCTGTCATTGTCCGCGTCGCCATAGAGCTTGTTGGTGCCGCCGCCGCCGTAGATCTGATCGTCACCCGCGCCGCCTTGGACGGTATCATCGCCTTCGCCGCCCGAAAGGAAGTCCTTGCCCGCGCCGCCGGAAATGGCATCGTTGCCGTCCTGGGCTTGAACATTGTCATCCCCGGCATCGCCAAAGAGCCGGTCATTGCCGCCACCGCCATTGATGGTGTCGTTGCCCTTGCCGCCGCGGATCAGATCGTTGCCAGCGCCCGCAGTAGAGGGGCCTGCAGCGAGGTAATCATCGCCATCGTTGCCAAAGATCGTGTCGCTGCCCGCGCCGCCATTGATCTGATCATACGAAGCGCCGCCGGAAATAGTGTCATCGCCATTGTTGCCATCGATCAGCAGATCGCGGGGCCGGGTTGTTCCTGGATAGAAAGGCGCGCTGTAGTTGCCGACAATGATCGTGTCGTTGCCCTGGCCGCCGCTGATCGACGTCACAATCTCGATGTTGCGCACGGTGCCGCTGTCGATCTTGCCCACGCCCCCCTTCCACAGCCCTCGCAGATCGATCAGCTTGTCATACAGGTACACCTGCCCCGACCCGTTGCTGCGCGTTTCAAAACTGATCGCGAGGGTATCGATCCCGTCGCCGCCATCGGCGCTGTGCGCAACAGATTCGCCGCCAAGAATGAACTGGATGCTGTCGTCTCCCGCTTCGCCGAACACGCTGTCGGCCAGGAGATCGGCGTTGGGGCCAATATCCCCTTCGTTGTAGATCTGCAGGTAGTCATCCCCATTGCCGCCATAGACGACGTTGGCACCGCGGGCACCGGCGAGAGAATCGTTCCCTTCCCCGCCGTAGATCCTGTCGTTGAAATTGCCGCCGACGATCTGGTCGTTCCCGCCGCGCCCCTTGACCACATAGGGCCCCGGATCATCCGAAGGATACCGGAACGGATCGATGCCAAGAATGTCGTCGCCCTGGGTGAGGTTGTAAGTGGCCATGATCGCAGTCCTCTCGCAGCGTGGTGCTTCAAAAGGAAATGCGCAGAGGCCGCCATAATCGGTCAGGCAGTCCGCCATTTTTTCCGCAAAAATGGTCCGGATCGGACTACTGGCAGTATTTCGCCTGCGCTTTCAGCACATTGCCGAGCTGATCGCTGCGATCCTGTGCGGTCAGCCGGCCGGCCTTGTCCATGGCCTCGAACACCCGCCGCGCCTCGGCATAGGTCGCGCAGGCCTCGCGCACACGGCCCACTTGCGCCTGCAGATCGGCCAGCGGTTTCACCTCCACGCCGTAGTCGCGCATCCGCCGCGCCTCCCCCGGGCGCGCCTGCCAGATCGCCTTGCGTTCGGCGGCGGTGGCTACCAGCAGCGCCAGCCCCTCGTTCACGTTCCCGGCCTGTACCAGAATGCCG
>JBMOGP010000617.1:0-2057 GCA_049318285.1 Hyphomonadaceae bacterium | reverse complement strand
GCTGTCGAAGCCGGCGTCCGCGACGGCTGGGACCGCTGGATCGGCCCCGAAGGCGGCTTCGTCGGAATGTCCGGCTTTGGCGCAAGCGCACCCTACAAGGCGCTCTACAGGCATTTCGGAATCACGGCGGAAGCTGTCGTGGCGGCGGCCAAGGCGCGGCTGTAACGCTCCTTCTCGCCCACCTCACGATATGCTGCGTGGAATTGCGCTCATTTCACCGCGCTTTCCGCTCGCATCGCGCTGAAAATCCGCTATTAGGCCGGTCATAAAGACCGTGGAGACCGGCACGTCCTGCGCATCCATGGCCGCATCGGATATGTGAGGTTTTGCGATGGCTGTTCGTGTTGCGATCAACGGTTTCGGCCGTATCGGCAGGCTGGTTCTCCGTTCCATCCTGGAACACAAGCGCACGGACATCGAGGTTGTCGCCGTCAACGATCTCGGCCCGGTCGAAACCAACGTCCACCTGCTGAAGTACGATAGCGTACACGGCCCCCTGAACATGGACGTGAAGGTCGAGGGCGACACGGTCTCCGTCGGCAACCAGACGTTCAAGGTCACTGCGATCAAGGACCCGGCCCAGCTGCCGCACAAGGACCTCAACGTCGACATCGCGTTCGAGTGCACCGGCATCTTCACGGCGAAGGAAAAAGCTGCCGCCCATCTCCAGGCCGGCGCCAGGCGCGTACTGATCTCCGCACCCGGCGAGAACTCCGACCTCACCGTCGTCTACGGCGTGAACCATCAGAAGCTCACGAAGGAGCACATGATCGTCTCCAACGCCTCGTGCACCACCAACTGCCTCGTGCCGGTGGTCAGCGTCCTTCACGACGCCATCGGCATCGAGAAGGGCATGATGACGACGATCCACTCCTACACCGGCGACCAGCCGACCCTCGATACGATGCACAAGGATCTCTATCGCGGCCGCGCCGCTGCGCTCTCGATGATCCCGACCTCGACTGGCGCCGCCAAGGCCGTCGGTCTCGTGATGCCCGACCTCAACGGCAAGCTCGACGGCATCTCGGTGCGCGTGCCGACGCCGAACGTCTCGCTGGTGGATCTCAAATTCATCGCCAAACGCGCCACGACCGCAAAAGAGATCAACGACCTCATCCGCACCGCCGCCAACGGCAAGCTGAAGGGCGTGCTCGGCTACACAGACGAAAAGCTCGTCTCGTCGGACTTCAACCACAACCCCCACTCGTCGATCTTCCACACCGACCAGACCAAGGTGATGGACGGCAATTTCGTGTCGGTCCTGTCCTGGTACGACAATGAGTGGGGCTTCTCGACCCGCATGAGCGACACGGCCGTTGCGTGGGCAAAGCTGATCTAGTGGCGGATAGCAGAAAAAGCGGTGCTGGCGCGGCGGCTGAACCAGCCGTCGTCCATGCGACCGCCACCCCGCCCTACACAGTCAGCGACGTGCACATCGAGCCGCAGGACGATGACGAGGCTGCTATGCCCGCCCCCACGACGCCGCCCGGCGCCTCGGTCGTCGGCGCGCGCCCGGCGCAGCAGCCGCACAATCCAGCGCAGTGGATGCACGAGCGCCTCGTCCATCAGATCATCGCGTTCGAAAAGGGCCTCGGCGACGGCCAGGAAGTCGGCGGCCGCTTCGTGCAGGGCCCGGGCACCGAACCGCTGCACATCACCAATCTCGCCAGCTGGGGCCCGGACATGATCCTGTTCATGGGCGAGTATCCCGACGGCCGCAAATTCGAGCTGCTGCAGCACTACAGCCAGGTCAATGTGCTGCTCCTCGCCGTGCCAAAGGCGAAGAACGAAGAGCCGCGCCGCATCGGCTTCGAGCTTCTCAAGAACTTCAACGACCAGCCCCACAACTGGGGCGATCCGATCAGCTAGGCTCAGCCTGCCCACCATGTCGAACCGGGATCCGCAATCATGACCTTCCGCACGCTCAACGGCGCAGACCTCAAGGGCAAGACAGCACTCGTCCGCGTCGACTTCAACGTGCCGATGGAAGACGGAAAGGTCACCGACGACACGCGCCTGCGCGCCGCCCTGCCGACGATCGAACTGCTCGCGAAGGC
>JBMOGP010000616.1:0-2058 GCA_049318285.1 Hyphomonadaceae bacterium | reverse complement strand
GCCGGTTGCCGCCGCCAAGCAGGTCGATCGTGAACACGATGGCGCCTGCGCCAGACGCCTGCGCCCGCGCGATCATCTTCTCGCCAAGCGTTGGAATGCTGGTGGTGTAGAGCTGCTGCCAGACTGGCATGCCATGGGCCTTCATCACGTCTTCGAGCGACACCGTCGTCAGCGCCGACAGCATCTGCAGTGCGCGGCGCTTGCCAGCGGCTGCCCCGACGGCGGCCTCGCCATCTGCATGGAAGGCCTTCTGGCTCGACAGCGGCGAAAGTGCGATCGGCGAATTGTACGTCTGTCCGAAAAGGGTCACGGCGAGGCTCACCCGCGAGACATCCACCAGGCGTCGCGGTCGCAACCCCCACCTGTCATAGGCCGACCTGTTCGACGCGACGGTGCGATCATCCTGCACGCCGCCCGTCAGATAGCCCCAGTGGGCTGGCGGGATAAGTTCCTTCGCGCGTGCTTCCAGTTCGAACACATTCAGTATGTCGCGTGCGTCCGCCATGGCGCTGGCCGCGCCCCGCTGCGCCAGCGCGTGTCCCCCGCCGAGCGCCCCTGCAGCGAGTGGCGCTGCCGCCAGCCACTGCATGAAGCTGCGCCTGTCGACTTGATCCGCCATGCGTCCTCCCTGGTCCAGGGGGGATCATCAACCGGCTGTCCCGCATTGGAAAGGGCAGGTGTCGCTGAAGGTCGGCTAGATCTTGTTGTCCTGATCCGCCTGCGAAACCTCGGCTGACACCACTGTGAAGGCGCCTGTGTCTGCATCGCGCCAGTGCAGCTCGCCCTTGCCGATGGAGAACCACGCCCCGTCGAGCGAGAGCTGTCCGCGTTCGAACGCTGCGCGCACGAACGGGAAGCTCATGAGGTTCTTCAGCGACTGTCCGACCGCGCCATGCTCCACCGCTTCCTGCCAGTCGCTCCGCGGGATCGTCTCGTTGCGCAGGACCGCGTCGCGCGCGTCCGCTGCAAGCTCCACCCAGGGCGCGATGAACTGGCCCACCGGCCTGTCCGCCGCCGCTGCAATCGAGGCTGCAATGCCGCCGCAGCCGCCATGGCCCATCACCACGATCTGTTTCACCTTGAGCGCTGTGACCGCAAACTCCAGGCCCGCCGAGACGCCGTGAAGGCCGCCGCCTTCTTCATAGGGCGGCACCAGGGCTGCCACATTGCGAATGGTGAAAAGCTCCCCCGGCGCGGCATCGAAGATCATTGCAGGGTCGGCGCGGCTGTCGGCGCAGGCGATGATCATCGTCGCCGGCTGCTGGCCATCGCGCAGCCGGGAGAACAGGTCGCGCGCCTCGCGGTACCGGCTGGCGCGAAAGCGGCGGTACCCGGCGATCAGATCCTGGGCGTCGTCAGCGAATTCGATGGTCATGGCGACCGCCTAGCCAATGTTCGCGAGCGAATCAAACTCTTCCGCTCCATCCATGATTGACTCCCGCCATGCGATTGACACACAAGGTACGCAGAGTTCCGGCACAACCTTCGCTTCTGTTCCGTTATCTGCTGCTGTCGCCGCCCCCACGAGATCGCAATGGCTCGAGATCGCTATGGCTGAAGACAATGTCCTCCCGACTGATCCCGCTATTGGTCCGGACGGCGAGGACGCCGACCGGCGTCGCGTCGGGCCAAAGCGCAGCGAAGCGTCCACCAACGCCGTGCTGGTTGCGGCCTATGCCGAACTGGCCGAGCATGGCTGGCGCGGCTTTTCCGTCGACCGCGTCGCAAAGAATGCGAAGGCCTCGAAGCAGACGATTTATCGCTGGTGGAAGTCCGCCGCCTGTCTCTGCGTTGATTCGGTGCTCGGCACGCTCGCCGGAAAGACATCGACCCTGCCCGCGTCTGCTGATGTACGCGATCGTCTTGCTGCGATCATCGATCCGCTCCTGATTGCCGTGCGCACAGGCGATGGCGCCCATGCCTGGCGCGGCGCGCTTCTCGCTGCCGCCGACGATGGCGAGGCTGGCGAAGTCTTCCGCGCCTGGTTCACCGAGAACGTCAAGATTCCGCTCCGCCACATCCTCGCCGAACAGGCGCTGAAGGGAACAGTGCGCCGCG
>JBMOGP010000615.1:0-2061 GCA_049318285.1 Hyphomonadaceae bacterium | reverse complement strand
GGCGCACGCGCATCCAGCCGCGTCGCAGCGCCGGCGTCCCAGCCCAGCACCCCCTCGCCCCATGGCCCGGCCAGCGACACTGACGCCGCCTCCAGGGTCACAAACCCGTCCTCCTGACTTTGCACGCCACCGACGCCAAGGCCGGTTGACGGCGCGACCGGCGACAGCCCGCCAGCCGACGGGCACCCCGCCACGGGTGCCGGACAGGAAGCAAGCGCGCCCGCAAATGCGGGCCGTGAAGCCGCATCCTGTTCAAAGCGCAGCGCGCCAAGCCAGCCGAGTGTGAGCCCGTTCTCGAACGTGTCGGCGCGTGAGACCTCAAGCATTGCCGAGCCCAACAGCACATCTCCCGCGGGCGGTATGGGACCGCCCTCGTCGATCGCGGCGGCGACCAGCACGGCCTCGGCCTTGGTCTGCCATTCGCCCTCGCCAGGCTGGGCGAGCGCGGGTCCGGCGGCCCCGAGGGCCAGCGCTGCAAGCTGGAGCGTCGCTGAAACAGGTGGACGCATGCCAGAACTCCTCCGCAATCCCAGTTCACACCAGGCTCTACATGAGGCGGTGTTGCGGCGGGGCTAACGGCGCTCGGCCCTTGCGCGCAAGACCGGCCAGCAGCTAAGGAAGCGTCTCCCTGGCCTCCTCCTTAGTCGAGCGGGGGGCCTCCCCTGGGGGCGCAATGCGCCGGATGACGGAGTGACCTGGTGATGTTTTCACGTGTGGCGACTGCCGCCCTGATGGTTTCCGCCGGCCTTTTGGCCTCGGGCTGCACCATCTTCGGCTCTTCCACCGCAAACACGGCCGAATCCTCCAGCTCCCAGCTGGGCCCCGAAGAAACCGGCAGCCTGGGGGTCAACGCCTATCTCTGGCGCGCCACGCTGGACACGCTGTCCTTCCTGCCGCTCGCATCTGCGGACCCCTATGGCGGCGTCGTCATCACCGACTGGTACGCCAACCCGTCGAAAGCCGATGAGCGCCTGAAGGCGACCGTCTACATCCTGGATACGCGCCTGCGCGCCGATGGCCTCTCGGCCGCGGTGTTCCGTGAAACGCTGGTTGGCGGCGCCTGGGTACCCGCCTCGGTGAGCCCGGACACCAATATCGCGCTCGAGAACGCCATCCTTGCCAAGGCCCGCCAGCTTCGGCTCGGCGGCGTCGAATAAGTCCCCCAAAACCGTTTCTTGGCGCCTTTCGTTGAGCGGCGGGATATGCAAACCCCCGCTTCTGAACGGATACGAGCGACACGATGGCGACCCGCTACAATCCCAAAGAGACAGAGCCGAAATGGCGCGCAGCGTGGGAGCGCGCGCAGGTCTTCCGGGCAAAGTCCGCCACAGAAGCGGGCGACATGCCGAAGGCCTACATCCTCGAGATGTTCCCCTACCCTTCGGGCCGGCTGCATATGGGCCATGTCCGCAACTACGCGATGGGCGATGTCGTTGCGCGCTATCGCATCGCCAATGGCTACAACGTGCTGCACCCGATGGGCTGGGATGCGTTCGGCCTGCCTGCCGAGAATGCGGCCATCGAGAAACAGGCGCAGCCCCGGACGTGGACGCTGCAGAACATCCAGGCGATGAAGGAGCAGTTCGCGCCGCTGGGCCTGTCTTTCGACTGGTCGAAGGAAGTCACCACCTGCGAGCCTGACTATTACGAACAGCAGCAGCGCATCTTCCTCAAGATGCTGGCGAACGATCTCGTCTATCGCCGCTCCGCCAAGGTGAACTGGGATCCGGTCGAGAACACCGTGCTCGCCAACGAGCAGGTGGTGGACGGTCGCGGCTGGCGCTCTGGCGCGGTTGTCGAACAGCGCGAGCTTGAGCAGTGGTTCTTCCGCATCACGAAGTATGGCGACGATCTGCTGGAAGCCCTGAATACGCTCGACCGCTGGCCCGACAAGGTCCGCACCATGCAGGCCAACTGGATTGGCAGATCGCAGGGAGCGAAAATCTGGTGGGAAATCGCGCACGCGCCGGATTTCCTGTCACGCGACAAGGACGCCCAGGGCCGCAATCACGCGACCGACCCGATCGAGGTCTTCACCACGCGCCCCGACACGCTGTTCGG
>JBMOGP010000614.1:0-2063 GCA_049318285.1 Hyphomonadaceae bacterium | reverse complement strand
AGCGAACCGCCAAACGTGCTGCACCCGGAAAGCTATGCTGACCGCATTCAGGAACTGACAGAACTCGGCCTGGAAATCGAGGTTCTCGACGTTGCGGCGATGACCAAGCTCGGCATGGGATCGCTCCTGGGCGTGGGGCAGGGCTCGGTGCGCGGCTCTCGGCTTGTCGTGCTGAAATGGATGGGCGCGAAGGACAAGAAGTCCGCGCCGGTCGCCTTCGTCGGCAAGGGCGTAACGTTCGATACGGGCGGCATCTCGCTGAAGCCTGGCCCCGGCATGCAGGACATGAAGGGCGACATGGGCGGCTCGGCCGCCGTCGTCGGCGCGATGATCTCGATCGCCAAGCGCAAGGCGAAGGCCAATGTGGTGGGGCTCGTCGGCCTCGTCGAGAACATGCCGGACGGCAACGCACAGCGTCCCGGCGACATTGTGCGCGCCGCAGCCGGGAAGACGATCGAGATCCAGAATACCGACGCAGAGGGCCGCCTCGTCCTGTGCGATGTGCTCTGGTATGCGCAGAAGAAGTTCCATCCCAAGGCGATGATCGACCTCGCAACGCTGACCGGCGCGATCATCATTTCTCTCGGCAACGAGCACGCTGGCTTGTTTTCCAACGACGACGATCTGGCTTCGAAACTCACTGCTGCGGGCAAGGTCGAGGGCGAGCCTGTCTGGCGCCTGCCACTTGGCGCTGGCTACGACAAGCAGATCGACAGCGAAGTTGCGGACATGCGGAACATCGGCAATGCGGGCAATGCCGGGTCCATAACGGCCGCGCAGTTCCTGCAGCGTTTCGTCGATGAAGGTCGCGCCTGGGCGCACCTCGACATAGCGGGAACGGCGTGGAAGCCGGGCAATGACAACCCGCTGGAGCCAACCTGGGCCACGGGCTGGGGCGTTCGCATCCTCGACCGGCTGATCGCCGATAACTACGAGGACTAGCGAATGCCCGGCGCCGGGACAGCCGAGTGGTGGTTCTACCACATCGAGCAAGGCTCGGTTGACGCCGCCATCGCACCGCTGATCGAAAAATGCCTCGAGCGCCGCTGGCGCGTCGTCGTCGTCGGCCACGAGGAAACCGCCGAGCGCCTCAACCGCGCGCTGTGGACGTGGAAGGACGAAAGCTTCGTCCCCCATGGCCGCGCCCGCACCGACGCCGCCAACCAGCCCGTGCTGCTCTCCACCGAGGCAACGCCCACCAATGGCGCAAAGGTCGCCGTCCTGCTCGACGGCTCGGACGCGGACGCCACGCTGTTCGAGCGCGTGATGGTCGTCTTCGACGGCGGAGATGAGAGCGCTCGCGCCAAGGCGCGACAGCAATACAAGACCGCGCTCGATGCGGGGGCTCCGGCCCGCTATTTCCAGCAGGAACGCGGCGGCTGGAAGGAATTCAAGCGCCCCGACCCGGCGGCCGATCCGGCCTGAACTTTCCAGTTGGCGCGAGCAGGAAAATCAGCCAGCTTTCCTAGAGGCAGGGGGTGGCTCATGGATCGGCGCACACTTTTTCAGGGTCTGGGCGCGGGCCTCGCCATGTCGCTTGTCCAGCCTGCAGCGTGGGCCGCCCCCACCACCGGACGCTGGCTGCGCCTCGAAAGCGCGAACTTCGTGATGTACTCCTCAGCGAGCGAGGAAAGCAGCCGCGAGGAACTCGCCGCGCTCGAAGGCTTCCACGCCCTGATCACGCGCATCATGCCGCGCAAGTCCCTGAGCCCGGCGAAGCTGCCGATCTACGTGACCCGCACCAACCCGGATTTCGATCTGACGGCGCCGTACTACCGCAACTCGATGGTCATGGGGTACTACTCAGCCGGCATCGAAGGCACGGTTGCTGTCTCGAAGTCGCTTCGTTATCAGCCGCGCCAGCGCGACATGCCGCGTAACGTCCGCGCAGACGATGCGCGCGTGATCCTGTTCCACGAATACACCCACCACTATGTGCTGTCGAACAATCGCACCGGCTATCCGGCCTGGTATATCGAGGGCATCGCCGAGTTTCTTTCGACCGCTGAGTTCACGACGACAGGCGTCGAGGTCGGCAAGTTCACGCAGGGCCGCGCCTATTC
>JBMOGP010000613.1:0-2084 GCA_049318285.1 Hyphomonadaceae bacterium | reverse complement strand
AACGCGCGGCCGGAAGACGTCTTCCGCGATGTGTTCGGCGACGTGTTCTCCGAGTTCTTCGGCGCCCAGCAGCGCAATGGCCGTGGTGAGCCCGCGCGCGGGGCCGACCTTCGCTATGATTACGAGGTTAGCCTGGAAGACGCCTACCACGGCAAGCAGGCCGAGATAACGGTGCCTGCGACCGAGGCGTGCGCACCGTGCAAGGCGACTGGCGCCGAGCCGGGCACGCAGCCCGAGACCTGCACCACATGCCATGGCCATGGCCGCGTTCGCATGAGCCAGGGCTTCTTCACCATGGAGCGGACCTGCAGCCGCTGCCAGGGATCCGGCTCGGTCATCAAGACGCCTTGCCGCCAGTGCGGCGGGCGCGGCGCGATCCGCAAGGATCGCACGCTGTCGGTCAATATTCCGGCAGGGATCGAGGACGGCCAGCGCATCCGCCTGTCGGGCGAGGGCGAGCCGGGCATGAAGAGCGGCCCGAAGGGCGACCTCTACATTTTCGTCTCCGTGCGCGAGCACGAGCTGTTCGAGCGTGACGGCCAGACATTGTTCGCGCGCACGCCCGTGCCCATGGTCACTGCGGCGATAGGCGGGGAGATCGAGTTGCCGACGCTGGACGGCGCGCGCATGAAGGTGTCGATCCCCGAAGGCGCGCAGAGCGGCAAGCGCATGCGCCTCAAGGGCAAGGGCATGCCGAACCTGCGCGGCGGCGCCAACGGCGACATGGTCGTCGAGCTCTTCGTTGAGACGCCGACGCACCTGTCCGCCAAGCAGAAGGAACTGCTCAGGCAGTTCGCCGCGGAATGCTGCCCGAGCGGGAAATGTCATCCCGAGAGCCAGGGCTTCTTCAGGAAGGTGAAGAAGTTCTTTGATCAGGAAGACAGCCGGGCTTAGGGGCTTGCCGCCGTTTGCGCGAGAAGGCCGGTATTCCCGAAGGCTGGGTCATCCGCAAAACCGGATCGCGCGCATTCAGGCCGGCTGCGGCGGGGGCGGGATAGGATCTCCATTCTCGTCATAGATCAGGTCGCACTGGATATCGACAGCCTGCTTCTGCGCCATCGCGACCGGGCCTTCATAGATGCCGCAGGAGAGCAGGTTGTCCTCGTGCGTCTTGCGCGCCGAGTAGACGTTGACCAGCACCTGTGGCGCACCTTCCACGTTGGGCAATTGCGCGGGATCGAAACTTGCAGCGGGAACTGTGACGGTGGCGCTCCTGGGCGCGACCTCGAGGAAATCCTCGCCGAGCGGGATCTGGCCCATCGCGTCTGCCGCAGGCATCGCCGCAGCATTGGGGGCGCCCCAGAACATGCCGGCGACGATGACGCGCTCGCTGGTGGAGACCAGCTTATCGGCAGCGCGCGGCGTCAGCGTGAGCTGTACATCGAAGGCATAGGGGCCTGGCGCCGCCGCCCCTTCTGCGGCCGGGTCTGCGGCCGTGGGGGCGGGGCTGCAGGCGAGCAGGGGCAGGAAAACCCAGAGCGCTGCGATCTGTTTCATGCTGGATGACTTGAAGCGATTGGCCCGGCAGGTCAAACGCCCCGCCCTCGCCTGTTTGCGATTTCCGGCTATAAGGCGGCGCATGAGCATCAGGATCGCAATTGCAGGCGTTGCCGGCCGGATGGGCCAGGCGCTGGTCAGAACGGCCGGTGCGGATTTCACGATTGCGGGCGGCAGCGAGCGGGCCGGGTCGGATGCTCTGGGCATGGCGCAGGGCGGGTGGACGGTCAGCGACAGCGCCACGCGGGCGGCCGGATCTGCCGATGTATGGATCGATTTCACGACGCCTGCAGCATCGCTGGAGGCCCTGGATCAGCTCAAGCAGACTGGCGTGAAGGCCGCCATCATCGGCACGACGGGGCTGTCGCCCGAGCAGGAGCAGCTGGTGGCAGAGCATGCCAGGCGCATCGCCATCGTGCGCGACCGGAACTTCTCGCTGGGCGTCAATCTGATGATCGGTCTGGTCGAGCAGGCTGCGGCCAGACTGAAGGCCGGCTGGGATATCGAGATCACCGAAGGCCATCACCGGCGCAAGGTGGACGCGCCTTCGGGAACAGCCCTGATGATCGGGGAAGCGGCGGCGCGCG
>JBMOGP010000612.1:0-2099 GCA_049318285.1 Hyphomonadaceae bacterium | reverse complement strand
CGTCGCGGAAGCGGAGACCGATATAGAGGGCCTGCGGGGCGGCGTTGTAACCGATGACTTCCTGATAGGCCTCATCGGTGAGGTTCTCGATGCGGGTGTAGAGTTCGAATTCGTCGTTGACCTGCCAGGACGCCCCGAGGCGGATCAGGGTGTAGGCGTCGAGGTCGGTGCGCAGGAAGGTTGCGAAGTCGGTGTCGCTGTTCTCGCCGACATGGGTGACGCCGAGGTTGACCTGGAGCGGACTGCCCAGGATGTCCCAGCGGGCGTCGAGCGCTGCTTGCTCTTTCGGGCGGCGGATCTCGATGCCGGCAGGCTCGGTGGCGTCGAGCTGAGAATAGGCCCCGTAAAGAGACAAGCCATCCATAGGCGTGGCGGCGACGGAAAGCTCCCAGCCCGACCGGTCCGAGTCGCTGGTGCTGTTGCGAGGGGTGGTCTGGAAGTTGGGAAGGAAGGCGGTGAAAATCTCATTCTCAAGGCCAGCCTCGAAATAGGTGAGATCGAGTATCAGGGCTTCCTCGAAGAAGGACTGTTCGACGCCGAAATCCCACCCGACGGATTCTTCCGGCACGAGGTCCACGTTACCGATGAAGGTTGCGGGGATGAAGCCGAACTGTTCGATGAAGGTAGGCGCGGTGACACCTGTGCCGAAGGAGGCATGGAGGCGCGTGCCGGCGCCGGGGATCTGCCAGGCTGCCGAGAGGCTGTAGGTGTCGGCGTCCTGGAAGGCGTCGTTGTCGTCGTGGCGGAGCGTAGCGGCAAGATAGAGCTGTTGTGCGATCTCGTTGCGGTATTGGAGGCCCACCGCGCCGAGCGTGCGGGCTTCATCGCGGCCGATCAGCGGGTCCTTGTAGGTCTCTTCTTCATGCTCGGCGAAGCCGGTGACGAAGTGAGCAATACTGTCGTCGCCGAAACGTAACGTCGAGACGACGCCCAGCCGCAGCCGCGCGGAGTCCGAGCCGGTCTGGTAGAGCGGGATCGCCGCAAGATCAGCGGCTGAGGGAACAGGCGGGCCGGAGAGGAAGGGGAAGTCGCTGAGGCGGCTACGGCGGCTTTCGTCGACATGGCTCGCCGAGAGCGTCGTTTCCCATGCGCCGTCCCAGGGGTCGATGACGGCGGAGGCGCCGATGGTGAGCTGTTCGTGGCTGGTCTCGCTGGCATCGTCATAGGTCTGGCCGGAGATGGGGAAGCCGAAGGCCTGGCCGTCGACATCGGACACCTTCGTGACGTAGCGCGCGATGCCGGAGATGCGCACATTCGCGTCGAAGCGCAGGCCGCCGCGGGCGTTGATCGCGGTGATCGTGTTGCCCTCCCTGTCTCCCGGGTCGCCTCCAATCCCGACAGCAGGTACGCCATTTACGGTCTGGTCGGGCGAGACATCGTAGCCTTTGGAGGTGAGATGGCTCACCGAGACTGCGGCATCGTCATCGCCATTGCCGATCCCGGCGCTGGCTTCGAGCCCGAACGTGTCGAAGGAGCCCGCCTCGATGGAGGCGGAGGTGTAACCCTTGTCGATACCGGTGCGCGAGATGAGGTTGACGACCCCGGCGAGCGCGTTGGAGCCATAGAGGCCGCTTTGCGGGCCGCGCAGGACTTCAATGCGTTCAAGATCGCCGGTGAGCAGCGTTGCAAAGTCGGTTTCGCCCTGGTCCGGGCTGGAGATATCGATGCCGTCGATGAGGACGAGCGTGTGGTTCGCTTCGGCGCCGCGGACGCGCACCTGGGTGAGGGCGCCTGGCGCGCCAGGCTGGCTGACCGCGACGCTGGGGACCTGGCGCAGCACGTCGGGTGCATAGGTGTAGCCCTGGTCCTCGATGAGGTCACCCGAGATGACCGTGATGGTCTGGCCGAGTTTCTCGATGGCGAGCGGGGAGAGCGTACCGGTGACGATGATCGTGTCGTCGTCGGGACCGGTCTGGGCGAGGGCAGGCGCGGCGCCGAGCAGCAAGCTCGCGACGATTGAACGGCTGGAGGGGCTCAGATGCAGTTTCACGTTGACGTCTCCAATAATGGAGACCGTCCACACGTACGGCGTCATCGCCGCACAGGTGCACGGTCCAGGACGTCGCCAGGCGGAATACCTTCCGTTCGGTCGGCCCATC
>JBMOGP010000611.1:0-2099 GCA_049318285.1 Hyphomonadaceae bacterium | reverse complement strand
GTCCCGCGGCGAGGGTCTTTGTCCTGATAACCTCGCTTAAGCAGTTGACGCCTGCGGCAGGGAGGTAGAACTCTCCCGGCTGCTGCCCGACGCAGCGCACGAGATGCGGCGGGGGCTGCGGGAGGAATGACCATGCTTCGTATGCTTGCTTCGGCGGCCGCTGTTTCGGCGATGGCGCTGGCGGTTTCGTGCACGACACCGGCCGCAGACCCGGCGGCTGAGCCCATGACTGTGGCGCAGGCCCCGCCTGCAGGACCCCATCCGGGCGAGTTGGTCTACAAGGCGCGCTGTGCGGTCTGCCACGACAATTCCGAGGCGACCAAGGCACCTTCCGCGGCCACGATGGCCCGGCTTACGCAGGGGCACATTACCAACGCGCTTATGACGGGGATCATGATCCCGCAGGCGGTGGGGCTGAGCTCCAAGGATGTTTCGGATGTGTCGAACTATCTCGCCAAGGGCGAGGCTCAGGACGACAGCTGGACGACGGCAATGCGCTGCCCGGCCTCGCGCGCGACGCCGAAGCTGAGCGCGGCACCGACGGTCGCGACTTTCGGGTTCGACCTAAACAATTCACGCACGCTGGACCCCGCGAAGGTCGGGCTGGCCGGCAAGGATCTCAGCACGCTCGACGTCGCTTGGACGATCGCCTTCCCCAACACGATCACGATGCGCAGCCAGGCTGCGGTGGTCGGCAACTCGTTGTTCGTGCCGGTAGGCGAGAGCAACAACCGGCTGTTCGCGTTCGACATCTCTGACAACGCCAAGCCCTGCATCCAATGGATCTATGAAGGCGAGCAGACGCTGCGCACCAGCGCCGGGTTCGGCACGCGCAGCGATGGCAAGAAAGTTGTCCTGGTCGGCGACATGGGCGGCTTCGTGCACATGATCGATGCGATGAACGGGAAGGAGTTGTGGGCGGCGCACATGGGGCTGTTCCCGGCTTCGGTCTCGACGGGTACGCCCGTTCTGGTGGGCGACAAGGTGATCGCACCCTCCTCGCAGTACGAGATCATGCTCGCCGCGCAGGACAGCCATGAGTGCTGCAAGATCCATGGCGGTGTGGTTGCGCTCGATGCGATGACCGGCAAGCGCGTGTGGGAAGGCCACACGATGGAACAGGCCAAGCCGCTACGCGACCGCGGCGATGGCAAGATGATCTGGGGCCCGTCCGGCGCGCCGGTGTGGAATTCGCCCTCGATCGATCTCAAGCGCAACCTGCTCTATGTCGGTACAGGCGAGGCCAACTCGGCGCCGGCGCACCCGAACACAAACGCCATCATGGCCTTCAGCCTAAAGGACGGCTCGATCAAGTGGTCCCACCAGGCCACGGCCGATGACGTCTACAATGTCGGATGCGGCCCACGCGGCGGCGGGCTTAACTGCCCGAAAGCGAACGAGTCGGTGTTCCGCGATGTCGATTTCGGTGCCTCGACCATCATCGCCAAGGCTCCGAACGGCAAGGATCTGGTACTCGCCGGTCAGAAATCCGGAACTGTGTGGGCGATGGACCCCGATACCGGCAAAGTCGTCTGGCGCCGTGACATCGGCACCGGCGGCGCGATGGGCGGCGTCCACTGGGGCATCGCTGCAGATGACACGCATGTCTATGTGCCGATCTCCAACGCTGGCCGTTCGATCCCCGGGCAGGAGGTCGATGACACGATCAAGCCGGGTCTCTATGCCGTGAACCTCAATGACGGGTCGATCGACTGGGCCTTCTCGGTCAAGGGGTCCTGCACGGCAGAGGAGAAGAAGTTCGTTGCGCGGTGCGCTGGGCTTTACGGCCTCTCCGGCGCGCCGACCGTGATCGGCGATCACATCATCACCGGCGGGCTCGACGGCCGCGTCTACATGCTGGAGCGCAAGACCGGCAAGCTGGTCTGGCAATACAGCACGGCGCGGGAGTTCGACACGATCAACGACGTGAAGGGCAATGGGGCGGCGGTGGACAATGCGTCGATCATCGCAGCCAATGGCCTGGTGATCATGAACTCGGGCTACGGCCTGTTCGGCCAGGGCCCGGGCAATGTGATGATCGCTTTCAAGCCGAAATCCTGAAGTCCGGGAGCTGAGCCGGACCTCCCGGCTCAGCTCCC
>JBMOGP010000610.1:0-2103 GCA_049318285.1 Hyphomonadaceae bacterium | reverse complement strand
TGCTGCTGTCGAAGCCCGACATGATCCTGATGGACGAACCGACCAACCACCTCGACGCGGAGTCGGTGGCGTGGCTGCAGAACTACCTGTCGAACTTCCCGGGCTGCGTCATTCTCGTGACCCACGACCGTTATTTTCTTGATCAAATCACGACCTGGATTCTCGAGCTCGATCGCGGGCAGGGGATTCCGTACGAGGGCAACTATTCCGTTTGGCTGGAGAAGAAGGCGAAGCGGATCGCGCAGGAATCGCGCGAGGAGGCTGGCCGCCAGAAGTCGATGGCGCGCGAACTGGAATGGGTGCGCTCGTCGGCCAAGGCGCGTCAGGCCAAGTCCAAGGCTCGTATGAACGCCTATGAGGAGAAAGCGGCGCAGGCCGAGCGCGAGAAGATCACGACGGCGCAGATCCGCATCCCCCCGGGGCCGCGTCTCGGTTCGGTCGTCATCGAGGCGGATCACCTCAACAAGGCGTTCGGCGACAAGCTGCTCATGGAAGACCTCTCGTTCAAGCTGCCGCCGGGCGGCATTGTCGGCGTCATTGGTCCCAACGGCGCGGGCAAGACCACGCTGTTCAAGATGATCACCGGGCGCGAGCAGCCGGATGGCGGCACCTTCAAGGTCGGCGAGACGGTGAAGCTCGGCTATATCGACCAGTCGCGCGACAGCCTCAACGACAAGAACAATGTCTGGCAGGAAATCTCCGGCGGCCTCGACATCATGGAGATCGGCGGCATCGAGCAGCCGAGCCGCGCCTATGTCGGTGCGTTCAACTTCAAGGGCGGCGACCAGCAGAAGAAGGTCGGCCAGCTCTCGGGCGGTGAGCGCAACCGTGTGCACCTCGCGAAGATGCTGAAGGAAGGCTCGAACCTGCTGCTGCTCGACGAACCGACCAACGATCTTGACGTGGAGACGCTGCAGGCGCTGGAAGCGGCGCTCGAGGATTTCCCCGGCTGCGCCGTGATCATCAGCCACGACCGCTGGTTCCTCGACCGTGTGGCGACACACATTCTGGCGTTCGAAGGCGACAGCCATGTCGAATGGTTCGAGGGCGATTTCTCGAGCTATCTCGAGGACAAGAAGCGGCGGTTGGGCGCCGAGGCGGTTGAGCCGAAGCGGCCGACGTTCAAGAAGTTCGCGCGGTAGATCGGCTCACTCCGGCTTGCGAAACTTGTAGATGACCTGATCCGTCTTGCCCCGGATTTCGGGGCGCATCACCATGACCGTATGATCGTCGGCGGGCTTGCGCAGCGCGTCATGCTCGCCGTCAAACCGGAATCCCGCCGCCTCGATCTCGCGACGGAGAACCGCCGGGTCGATGCGGTGGACAGTGTCAGGGGCGTTGGCGGTATCGGGGTTCGCGACGTGGTCGATGACGACGTAGATGCCGCCTGGCTTCAGCGCGTTGAACACTTTCGCATTCATCCGGTCGGCCAGTTCGGTGGGGAACTTGCGCTGGTGGAGGTCGTGGTAGTTCTGCGACGTGAAGACCATGTCGAGCGGTTCGGGGAAGGAGAGGTCGCTGAAGGCGGAACGCAGGGTGACGATCTCATGCGGATAGGCCTTCGACAGGATGTCGAGAGAGTCGCCATAGAGGACGGGCTTCGTGCGCATGAACTCGTCCGGGCTCCAGGCGTAGACTTTGCCTGACGGGCCGGCCTTCGCCACGAACAGCCGCGTGAAATATCCGGCACCCTGCATGATGTCGGCGACTTTCCAGCCCGGCTGAATGTCCGCCAGTTCAAGGACGGCATCACCGCGGCGCTGGGCGTCAAGCGCGACGTCTTCAGCGGGCCGGCGCTGATCGGCCATGGCCTGCTCGGTTGAGACAGTCGGGACGGTGATGTTCGCTGTCGCGCAAGCAGCCAAGCCAAGCGCTGACCCCGCCAGCGTCAGGCGCGCCAGAAAGCGCATTGCGGGGCGAGTGGTCTTGTGCGGCATGATGCGGTCCGTTCGTTTGCGGACGCACCGTGCTGCCGCCATCGTGTAAGTCAATGCTGGTCCGTGCGAGGCACTTAAGCCGCCCGCACTTCGCCGGTGCCATCGAGAGGAACGCCTTTCGGCCAGGCGCTCTCGATGCGTTCGCGCGGAACGCCCATGATTTCGG
>JBMOGP010000609.1:0-2104 GCA_049318285.1 Hyphomonadaceae bacterium | reverse complement strand
GGCCAGACTCCGGGGCGTCGACGCCGACGAGGCGGATGCGTTCAGAACGGATGTCGAGCGTGTCTGCATCGATGACGGAGGCCGTGCCGACGATGGCGCCATGCGGCGCGGGCGGCGGGTCGGCTTCTGTGACGGTCGTGCCAGGCGTCTCGGGGCCAGGCGTCTCGGGGGCAGAAGCTTCAGCGCCGCCGCCGCTGGGCGCCGGGAAGGGCACGCCGACATCTTCTCCCCAGACATACCAGGCTGTCGCCAGGACGCCGAGAATAGCGCTGACGACGATGGAGATGGAGCCGGACCGGCCGCGGGAACGGCGTGGATGTGATTTCGTACGGGTGCGCTTTGCCATGCCGCGAACGGTGCGGCCCGCCGGTTACTGAAAGGTTGATTCGGCGGGCTTTATGCCTTGCGCCGGGCGGCTGTGGGGTGTCATTTGCCCGCGGGTTCAGGAGCCACGTCGATGACCGGAGTTGTAGTGGTCGGCGCCCAGTGGGGCGACGAGGGCAAGGGCAAGATCGTCGACTGGCTGTCGAGCCGGGCGGACGTGATCGTGCGCTTCCAGGGCGGCCACAATGCGGGCCACACGCTGGTGATCGACGGCAAGGTATTCAAGCTGAACCTTCTGCCCTCGGGCGTGGTGCGCGGCGGCACGCTGTCGATCATCGGCAATGGCGTGGTGGTCGATCCGTGGCACCTGCTCAACGAGATCGAGAGCATCGCAAAGTCCGGTGTGCATCTTGGGCCGGATGACCTGCTCCTCGCCGACAACGCCGTGCTGATCCTGCCCTGGCATAAGGACATCGATGCGGCCCGCGAAGAGGCCGCCGCCAGCGCGCAGATCGGCACAACGCGGCGTGGGATTGGACCGGCCTACGAAGACAAGGTCGGGCGGCGCGCGATCCGCGTTGCAGACCTTGCCGATCCTGCAGCACTCGACCTGAAACTCGATCGCCTGCTTGCCCACCATCGCCCGCTGCGCCTCGGCCTCAACCTGCCGGAGCCGGATGGCGCGCAGCTGAAGAAGGACCTGCTCGCGATCGCGCCTCAGATCCTCGCCTATGCGCAGCCGGCGTGGGAGCGTCTGGACCAGGCCGTGCGGCTTGGCCGGCGCATCCTGTTTGAAGGCGCGCAGGGCGTCATGCTGGATGTTGACCACGGCACCTATCCGTTCGTGACCTCGTCAAACGTCGTCTCGGGTCAGGCGGCTGCCGGATCGGGCACGGGCCCCGGTGCGATCAGCTATGTGCTCGGTCTGGCCAAGGCCTACACCACGCGCGTTGGCGGCGGACCATTCCCGACCGAGCAGGACAATGAGATCGGCCAGCGGCTCGGCACGGTGGGCCACGAGTTCGGCACCAATACCGGCCGCGCGCGTCGCTGTGGCTGGTTCGATAGCGTGATGGTGCGGCAGGCATGCGCCGTGTCAGGCGTCACCGGCCTCGCGCTGACCAAGCTCGACGTGCTGGACGGGTTCGACGAGATCAAGATCTGCACGCACTACAAGCTGGGCGATCGCATCATCAGCCACTTCCCCGCCGGCATGACTGACCAGGCAAATGTCGAGCCCGTCTACGAGACCGTGAAAGGCTGGAAAGGCTCCACCCGCGGTGCGCGCAGCTGGACTCAGCTGCCGGGCGAGGCCGTAAAGTACGTGCGCCGCCTCGAAGAGCTTGTCGGCAAGCCGGTCGCGCTCCTCAGCACGAGCCCGGAACGTGAAGACGTGATCCTGATGCGGGACCCGTTCGAGAAGTAGCGCGCCTCGAGGTCGACCATCCGTTCGGTTCAGCCATTGGCGATCTTGCCCTAATGCGAAAGCATGATCGCGACGTTCGGCTCCTGCAGCAGGTGCTGTGTCGCGCCTCCCAGGATGAATTCGTGCAGCTTCGAATGGCCATATCCGCCCATAACCAGCAGGTCTGCTGCGTGCGCCTTTACGAAGTCGGAAATTGCCGGTCCGATCTTCCGAGGTCCAATATCAACTTCGTCAGCGACCGCATTGATGCCGTGCGAGCCAAGGTGCCGGACGACGTCATTGCCGAGTCCTGCCGTGGCCTCAGGCTTTTCCTTGACGACAGTCAGCACCCGCACTTCGCGCGCAAGTTTCATG
>JBMOGP010000608.1:0-2115 GCA_049318285.1 Hyphomonadaceae bacterium | reverse complement strand
CCTCGCCCATCGGCTGGCCCTGCTGGAAGCCGCCCTCGCCATTCTGCTGCTGCAGAAGACGCTCGCGCGGCATCGTCGCGGCCATCACGCGGTAATAGTGCTCCGCATGCTGGAGATACGTCTCGTACTTGACCCGGTCGCCGCCCGACTGGGCGTCGCGTGCGAACTGCGCATACTTCTCGTAGATCTGCGCCGCTGTGCCACGGATCTTGACGTCCGGGCCGTTGCTTTCAAGCGAGCGGTTGCCATGGTTGTGGTTGTTGCTACCACCGCCACCGCCGCCCCCGCCGGGCTTTCGCCCGCGCCCACGCTGACGCTTCATGAAACCTTCCTGATCTTCAGAGTACTCGCCCCAATCGGACGGGAGTTAGGCCGCTATCTTGCTGACCAACCAGACGCTTGGCTGTAAATCGCCCGCAGTCCGTCATTGGCGACGCTAGCCTGTTTGCAGGCCGCCGCCAAGCGCTTTCCTGTGGATACACAAGGCTTCCCTGATCATGGTTTACCACGCCTTTGGCGGCCTGCGACCGAATGCAGCGCGCGGTATGCCCGCCAAGTCCGCGTACGCCGCCAGCTCGACCAGCCCGGCGCCTGCCATGAGCGCACACACATCGTCCGCTTGTCCGATCCCGCATTCGAGGCCGATCCAGCCGCCGGGCCGCACCAGCCCGGCATGAAACGCAATGATCGCGCGATAGGCTGCCAATCCGTCCTGTCCCGGCGTGAGCGCAAGGTGGGGATCGTGGTCGATCACGTCAGGCGAGAGCGCGCCCATCTGTTCGGCCGGAATGTAGGGCGGGTTGGACAGAACGAGATCGACTGTCTCCGCCGGCGCGCCCTCCCAGCCTCCTTCGACCAACGCCACCCGCGCCTCGACCCCAAGGGCTTCCGCATTCCGCGCCGCCACCGCCAGGGCAGCCGCCGAGATATCGACGCCCTCGCCTACCGCGTCCGGGCGCTCCGCCAGCACGGTCAGGAGGATGCATCCGGACCCCACGCCCAGATCGAGCACGCGCCCGCCTCGGGGCAGCCGCGCAATTCCCTGCTCGACGAGCAACTCCGTCTCTGGCCTTGGATCCAGCACGTCCGGCGTCACGATGAACCGCCGCCCGTAGAACTCCCGCCAACCGCGAATGCGTGACACCGGTTCGTGCTTCAGCCGCCGCTGCACCGCGGCTTCGAACGCCGTGAGCCCGGCCACGTCGACATGATCCGTCTCGCGCATGATCACATCGACGGGTTCGATGCCCAGCGCATGCGCGAGCAGCAGGCGAGCATCGCGCATCGGGGTCTCGACGCCGGCCGCGCCAAGCCGCAGCCCCGCCTCGCGCATGATCTCCCGCCAGTCGCAGTATATGCTCATGGCCGCGCATGTAGCATGAGCGCCGTCGCTGTCATAAAGACCTGCCCATGACCCACGATCCATCCCGCATCGACGAACTCGAAATCCGCGCGGCCCACCACGAGCGCATGATCGAGGATCTCAACACGACGATCACGGAGCAATGGAAGGAGATCGATCGCCTCAGGCGAGACATCCAGCGCCTCTCCGACCGCCTCGCCAACGCCGAGCAGGCAATCGGCCCCGAGCCGGGCGAGGAGCCGCCTCCGCCGCATTGGTGAGAGCGGTCAACCGCTTACCCCATCCCCCACACTGACACGCCCGCTCCCTGTCACTGAAAGATACGTCCCCAGCGTGTCCCGCCCGAAATGCTCGCGCAGCATGCCCACCATGTCGATATCGCGCGTCCCCGTCTCCAGGTTTACATGCGTCGCCACGCAGCGCACGATCGGCTTGAACACGCAGAGCCTCGCCTCGCCGACGCTCAGTGACTGCCCTGCAACCCACTCATCCTCGGCCCACGGCTTCAAGCCGTCGACAAAGATGTTGGCGCGAAAGCGCAGTGGATCGATGTCCATACCGATGGCATGCGCCACCGCACGAAAGCTCGCAAGATTCATTACCGATACGAAGCCCTGCGGATGATCCATGAAGCGGTAGCCGGGCGGACTTTCCAGCACGCGCAACTTGCCCGGAGCTTCTTCGCCGAGGAATGCCTGCAGGAAACGCTCGATCGACGCGCGCCCCTCTTCGGTCGAAAGCTTCGCCTCGAC
>JBMOGP010000607.1:0-2120 GCA_049318285.1 Hyphomonadaceae bacterium | reverse complement strand
GCGCCGCCCAGCGCGTGGCGCCGCGGATCTGCACTTGCTGCGGCGTGATGGCCTCGCCGCAGCTGCCGCAGACCATCTGGCCGCGCAGCCGGTGGTCGCAGGGCGTGTGCCGCAGCTTCAGGCCCGGCCCGTGCGGCGAGGCGATCCAGTGCGAGCCCCAGTCGTGCAGCGCGATCGTGAACGGGAACAGGTCCCAGCCCTTGGCCGTCATGCGGTATTCGTAGCGCGGCGGACGTTCCTGGTAGAGGTGCTGCTCGATCACGCCGGCGTCGAGCAGGCGGCGCAGGCGGTCGGCGAGGATGTTGGTGGCGATGCCGAGCGCCGCGTTGATGTCGTCGTAGCGGTGCAGGCCGAAGAACAGCGCCGCGACGAGCAGCGCGGTCCAGCGGTCGCCGACGGTGTCGACGGAGTGGAACATCGTGGTGTCGACGCCGTCGCCCGGCGAGGCTGCCGGGCCCTGGCGGCGACGCGTGGTGCGGCTCGCGGCGGCGTAATGGGGCGCGCCCGGGCCCGGTTCAAACTCGACGTCATGGGCGACGACGCGGGCGTCGCAATGCGAACAGGCGAGCACCGGGTTCAGCGCCTTGCCGCAGGCCGCGTGCACCAGCTGCGGCGGCAGGCCGAACTCGCCGCCCCAGCGGTTCTCCCAGATCCACATGCACAGCGCGACCGGGTAGAACGCCAGCCCCTTCTCGGTCAGGCGGTATTCGAGCCGGCTCGGCGCATCGCCATAGGGACTGCGGTAGAGGATGCCCTGCTCGACGAGCGCGTTGAGGCGCGCCGTCAGCGTGCCGCGCGAGGCGCCGGTCAGACGGCGCAGGTCCTCGAAGCGGCGCACGCCGAGGAAGGCATCGCGCAGCAGCAGGAACGACCAGCGGTCGCCGACCGTCTGCAGCGCGCGCGCGCCTTCGCCGCTGCGCAGCAGGTTCTTGATCGTCTCGATGTCGCGGCCGCGCGGCGCGCGGCGCATGGTCCGGCGGTCTGGCATGGCGTTGGGGCAGGGCGGAAGCCGCGCGGAGTCTAGCATCTGGCAGCGCGGGCCGAGTCCCGCGCCTGCCGCACAGCGAGGATCGACGGATGAACTACCAGCAACTGAAGAAGATCGCGGCGTTCTACGGCCGCTTCACGCTGAGCTTCACGCAGGTGGGCTACCGCTGGCGCCGCCTGGGCTGGCCCGCGTTCACGCCCGACTACCGTGGCCAGCACTGGCTGGTGACCGGCGGCTCCGGCGGCCTTGGCCGGCACATCGTGCTCGCCGCGGCGCGCGCCGGCGCCACCGTGACGGCCGCGGCGCGCAGCGAGTCGAAGCTCGCGCAGCTGCGGGCCGACGCCGCGCGCGAAGGGCTTTCCGGCATCGACACCGAATGCTGCGACTTCGCGCTGCAGCAGGACACTGCGAGACTCCTCGATCGGCTGCGGGCCGCGGGGCGCAGGATCGACGTGCTGGTCAACAACGTCGGCGTGCTTCTGGACGATCACTCGCTGACCTCCGAAGGGCGCGAGACCTCGTTCGGCTCGAACCTGCTGAGCCACTACCTGCCCCCTGCCGACACCGCCCCGCACACCTAGCTGCAAACCAAACTTGCCGAAACCCAAAAACAACTGGAAGAAAGCCGCCTTGCCCAACAGCAGCAAGCCAACGAAATCAATATCCTCAACGCGCGGCTTGAATCGTTGAGAGAGGCGCTGAGTTTGGTGGGAGGGAAGTGAGTTGGAGCGCAGTGCCACGCAACGTCCGCTAAGGCGAGACGATTGCCGGGGAAGGAGACATTGCACGAAAGAAGTGAGGGGAGTGCCACGCAAGGAAGATTTACCTCAACAGCGTAAAACTTCCTGCCTTTTTTTCAGTATTTCCGTTGGGTGATTTTATTTCAATATAATAAGCATAAACATTTGTTGGTTGAGGTTCTCCTCTGTATGTGCCATCCCATCCCGTGTTCCCGTCATACACTTTCTGCCCCCAACAATTGTAAATTCTAAATGTTTCTATTGATACACCACTTTGCAGTACAGGAGTATATACTTCATTCCTATTATCTCCATTAGGAGTAAATGCCGTTGGCATTTCCAAGTGAACAGAAAATTCTGTTACTGAAACTTCATCAATATAGTAATAGCAT
>JBMOGP010000606.1:0-2124 GCA_049318285.1 Hyphomonadaceae bacterium | reverse complement strand
GCGGACCATCACCTTCCTCGCTGACAAGGCTCATCACCGCTACGTCATGTCCCGCAGAAACCAGTGCGGCGCCCGCATTGGCGCCGCCGCCGCCAAGCCGGCCTTCCAGCGCGCCGCCCAGCGTTCGCCCGCGCAATCGGATGCCGCTGGCAACTGGCGCCTCGAGCCAGACCGGCCGGTCCCAGGCGAGCGCGCCCACGATCAGGATTCTGGACATCGGCAAGGCTCCGGCAGTGGCGGGAAACCGACAACTTCGCAGCATGTCGGCCAAGGAAGCGGCCTATGTCATCACCGCTACACTGAGCGCTTGTAGCTTTCGTGTCGCATACGAGGAGCGCAGCTTGCCATGCTTGAGTTTCGCAATGTGACACGACGATTTGGCGACGTGACCGCTGTTGACAATGTTTCGCTGGCCATTGCGCCCGGCCAGATGGTTGGCGTGATCGGAAGATCAGGAGCGGGAAAGTCGACGCTCCTTCGCATGGTGAACCGGCTTTGTGAGCCGACAAGTGGCGAGATCTACTGGGGTAAACAACCCTTGCTGTCCCTGCGGGGCGGACAGCTTCGGTCCTGGCGGCGCAGATGCGCCATGATCTTCCAGCAGTTCAATCTCGTCCCCCGCCTTGATGTCATGACCAACGTTCTGATGGGCGCGCTTTCAGACCGGACGGCCGCGGCAGCCCTGTTCAAGGCTTTTCCGGCGGAAGATCGTGCCCGTGCTGTGCTTGAGCTTGACCGCCTCGGCATTGTCGACAAGGCACTGACGCGAGCCCAGTTGTTGTCGGGGGGACAGCAGCAGCGCGTCGCCATCGCACGCGCGCTCATGCAACAACCCGACATCATTCTTGCCGATGAACCCGTGGCGTCACTCGATCCGTTCAACGCTGAAGTCGTCATGCGGGCGCTCGAGGAGATCAACCGCACACGCGGCATTACCGTGATCGTGAACCTGCACGCACTCGATCTTGCCCGGCGTTACTGCACCAGGATCATCGGCATGTCTTCAGGCCGCGTCGTGTTCGACGGTATGACCAGCGAACTGACCCCCGAGGCGACCAGCCAGATCTATGCGCGCGAAGAATTCACCAGGCCAGTGCTCCAGCAGGACCTGACCGAGTCCGCCGCATGAGCGGCCGGCTATCGGGCCGGGCGCGGCCGGCCGACTGGATTCATGTCGACAGCTTCCCGGCACAGCGTGGGGCGGGGGCCGAAAAAGGCGCCGAACCCTGGATCGATCCTGCCGCCAGCGTGCATGACTGCCTGCTTGGGCCATGGGTGCGCGTCGGCGCGCGCACCAGTCTCCAGGAAGTGTCGATGGGCGACTACAGCTATATCGTGACCGACTCCAGTGCGACCTATTCGGATATCGGCAAGTTCTGTTCGATCGCGCGCGATACGCGGATCAATCCGGGCAATCACCCGACATGGAAGGCCGCACAGCACCATTTCAGCTATCGCGCCGTTTCCTACCAGCTGGGCGCCGAGGACGATCATGAGTTCTTCGAATGGCGCCGCGCCGACAAGGTCACGATCGGGCATGACGTCTGGATCGGGCATGGCGCGACGATCCTTGCAGGCGTGAGCGTCGGGACGGGCGCAGTTATCGGCGCAGGGGCGGTGGTGTCCAAGGATGTTGCGCCATTCACCATCGTCGGCGGCGTGCCCTCCCATCCCATCCGTGAGCGCTTCCCTGTGGAGATTCAGAAGGGATTGATGCAGATAGCCTGGTGGGACTGGAGCCACGAGCGACTTGCTGCCGCTCTGGACGACTTCAGGAAGCTGGATGCCGACGCCTTTGTGGAAAAACACGCCTGATCCAGCCATGCCGAAGGGGAAGCTCGCGCTTGTCGTCGGTCCGTCCGGAGCGGGCAAGGACACGCTGATCGCCGGGGCCCGGGCGCAGCTGGCCGGCGATCCGAATTTCGTCTTTCCACGGCGCGAGATCACCAGGCCCGCTGATGCAGGCGGCGAAGACCACATCCCCATATCCCTGGAATCCTTCGCCCAGCGCCGCGCTGACGGCGCCTATGCACTTGCCTGGGAAGCACATGGTCTTGGCTATGGCGTGCCGGCGGGCATTGCTGACGATCTTGCGCGCGGGCGGACCGTGGTGGTGAACGTGTC
>JBMOGP010000605.1:0-2128 GCA_049318285.1 Hyphomonadaceae bacterium | reverse complement strand
ATTTGAGAACCTTGCCCTGCGCGAGTGCGGCACCCTGTCCCGACAGCGACACGAACGAGAGAGCGGCACAGGCCGCGAGCAGGAGTTTTCTGGCCATGATCCTATTCCCTCCAGTTAACAGTACGAGTCCGACCTGTCCGGGACGCTTCCAGCCTCGACAGCTTTGCCGGAATTTTCCGCACAAAGCCTGATTGTGAAGCGACTGCGCACAATACATAATCACTATTGCATGCAGTTTGATAAACGTATTGTATGCGATTTATTGGCGCAAGCGGATTTCTGGATATTCAAGCGGCGCCATGACACGAGGGGGTCGCCTCTGGATCAAGGATCGAATCATGCCAGGCCGAAAGGTACTTGAACCGTCGGCATCGCCGTCCGTCGAGCCGAAGGGTTCGCGCGCGCAGGCGGTCTATCGCGCGATCCGGCGGGCGATCATCGAACAGGCTCTGCGCCCCGGCCAAAAACTGCCAGAGGATTCCATCGGGGAGGAGTTTGGCGTGTCGCGAACCCTCGTCCGTGAGGCGCTCGGGCGGCTTTCCGTCGAGGGGCTCGTCGAGCTCAAGCCCAATCGCGGTGCGTCCGTCGCCTACCCGACGCTGGAGGAGGCGCGTGACGTGTTCGATGTCCGCCGGTCGCTTGAACGGCTCGTTGTTCAATCGCTTGCCGGGCGCCTGTCGACCACGCAGCTCCACAGCCTCGAGGCGCATGTTCGTCGCGAGGATGATGCCCAGGGTCGCGACGGCCCGGAATCCATCCGGCTTGCCGGGGAGTTCCACATCCTCCTCGCCGAGATGACGGGCAACGGGCTGCTCATCCGCTACGTGCACGAGGTTTGTTCGCGCTGCTCGCTGATCCTGGCGCTGTATGGTCGCCCCCATTCGTCGGAATGTGCGGTCAACGAGCATCGGCAGATCATCGCAGCGCTACAGTCAGGCGATGCCGGGCGCGCCTGCACACTCATGGACCACCACCTTGAAGCCGTCGCCGCACGTGCCGTGCTTGCACCACGGGTCTCGGGCGATATCCGCGATCTGCTCGCGCCGTACGCCCGCAATGAGGGACTTGCCCCGTCATGAACCAAGTCCCGCACGCACTCCCCCAGGCACACTTGTCGACGGACCATGAGGCAGAGGATGGCATCACCACCTTCGATTTCGGCCAGCTCACCCCGCGGGAGCGCTACAAGTTGCTGATCGGCGCGGTCGTCCCGCGGCCGATCGCGCTCGTGACGACGATCTCGCGGGACGGTGTTGCGAACGCTGCACCGTTCAGCTTCTTCAACTGCCTTTCGGCCGATCCGGCCATTCTGGCGCTTGGCGTTGAATATCGCCCGACAGGTGCGCAAAAGGACACCGGGCGCAATGTCCGCGACAGTCTTGTCTTTACGGTCAATGTCGTTTCAGACGCCATTCTGGCGGCGATGAACGTCTGCGCCGTGCCGTTTGGGCCGGATATCGACGAACTGCGCGAGGCAGGCCTGACCGCGATGCCGGGTGTCAAAGTTCAAAGCCCGTGGATTCGCGAAGCGCCGGCAGCCTTCGAATGCCGGCATCACACGACGCTCAGCATCGGCTCGTCGCGCGAGATTATTCTCGGTGAGGTGGTGTTCGCGCATTTTCACACCAGCACGGTCAATCCCGCCAACCACCAGGTCGATCCGATTGCGCTCGATGCCGTCGGCCGCATGGGCGGTCAGGGATACGCGTCGACGCGCGACTACTTCGATCTCCCGACAATGTCTGTCGAGCAGTGGCGTGAGGGGCGAATTGCCGAGAGGAACGTGCCGACTCCCACGCTGCCCAAGTAGAGAGGGCCATGAACGCGCCGCATCGGGGCGCCGTCAGTATAAATCTAGCCTGCCATTTCCGCTGGCGCGGATCCCCGAGTTGATCCGGGCGATCTCCGCCTCCGCGCCGGCTATGGCACTGATCTTGGAACTTCTCAGCCGTGCGGCGAGAAGGGGCCGTAGGCAAAAGACGTAGATCCGTCATCTTGTCAATTGGCGTGGAAGCGGGACCCCGTATAGGCGCGCAATCGGGACCCCATTGTTTGAGGCGCACGATCAGCCCGTCGGAGCTGGTCGGGGTTGCGCAGACGGGCTGATCGGTTTGGGTTTGGTGTGATT
>JBMOGP010000604.1:0-2128 GCA_049318285.1 Hyphomonadaceae bacterium | reverse complement strand
CTCCCGACGGTCCGACGTCCATGACCTGAGCCCTGGCCGGTTGGGCAGATACCAGAGCGAGCATGGCTGCTGCAAAGCCGAATCGCCCCAGCCGCCGCGCGCTGGCGCCGGTGCGCCCGGTCCATACGCGCCGGCAGCCGCAGCCACGATCGCGATCGGCTTTCTGCGTCGAGATGGGTTTACCTGGCAAAATCAACAACCGAGCCGACACGAAGGAGCACAAACCGTCCGCGTGTCTTGAGCTCGGGCCAGGGGGTGCACGACCAGATGCGGGGACCATGGGAAGATTCTCGGCTCGGCTGGACGTTTCAGGACAAAGAGTAAACCCGGCTTACGACACCGTGTCGAGTTGGCCGACCACAATCATGACCAACCTACCTTTCCGGCGAGGGGACTGTCATCTGTGAACATCCGACAGTTGCAGGCTGCGCCTGATGTTCTGAGGCGGTCCGCGCAGCTCACGGGAGCGCGCCAGATCTTGGACATCAGGCGAGGTGCGATGCAGGTGTCTGGTGGTCTGGAAAGGGCGCAGGTAAGGCAGGCATGGAGCAGCAAGCGCCCGACCGCCCGCGCTGTTCTGGCGCAGGTGATTGATTTGACTGGGTCAGAATCGGCTTGATGAGGTCCGCATCGCTTTCGCGGCCTTGGCGAATTCGCTGAAGGCAGGCGCGCCAGTCTTGTCTGCGGTCGGCTCGGAGGCGCAGGTAATGCGGCCCCCGCCCCGGCGCATGGATGCAGGCCGGTGCTCGCAACCCCACCGGCTTCAACAAGCCCGGACAGGCTGGAACATGTATCGCTCCCCTGACCCGCTCTGGCTGGGATTACCGGGCCTCGCACGTCGGGAAGGCGAAGCGACATTCACGTCTGGCGCAGGCCGTGGGGATGGAGATGTGCGATGGTTTCGCTGTACGCTGCGTGCGCGTGAGCAGGCTTTCGTCACGCGCGCCCTCGCGCCGCCAACATGCATGGGAGAAAACGTGAAGCACCTGGCAACCCTTGCACTCGTCACGCTGGCGTCCGCCTGCGCCTCGATCCCGTCAGGACCTCGCGCGCCCTCGCCGCCGATGGTCAGCGTCTTTGCGGTCGCGCATCAGGACGACTGGCAGCTCTTCATGAACCCCGACGCCTGGCACGCGATGAACGAGCCGCAGGAGAAGGCGGTGTTCATCCACGTCACGGCAGGCGACGCCGGCGCCGGAGCGGGCGGCGAGCCTGTGCCCTATTATCTGGCGCGCGAGGAGGGCGCGTTGCGCGCCGTCCGCTTCATGGCGAACGCCGCCGACCCGACGGTCGGCAAGGGCGCGCAGATGGACAGCGCGCTGGTCATGCGCGGCCGGCATGGCGTGCAGCGCTATGCCTATGCGAATGCCGTCGTGTATTTCCTGCGCCTGCCAGATGGGAATATCGTCAACGGATCGGTTTATACGCCCCATCCGGAATCACTGACGCGACTGCGCTCGGGTGCAGCAGCGACATCCGGCACGGTGGAGCAGAGCGCGCGCTATGAAGGCTGGGCGGATCTGGTCGGGACGCTGAACGCCATCGTCGATGCCGAGCGCGTTGCGGGCTCCGGGCTCACCCTGCATATCGCCGAGCTGGATGAAGCGGTGAACCCGGGCGATCACCCCGATCACCGCGCGACGGCGCAGGCAATGGAAGAGGTGGCAGCGTTGCACCGCTGCGCCCCGGTCTACCGCCATATCGAGTACTTCACGCGCACCAGGCCCGTGAACGTCACCGGCGAGGACTACCTGATCGACGTCGGCACATGGGCCGCCACCGCTTCCGGCCTCAGCGACAATCACGCGAAGGCGACATGGGAGGGCGATCACAACGCCTGGATCGGCCGCAACTATTATCGGGTAACGCAGCCGACCGGCCCGTGCGAGCAGAGTTAGGACGAGCCGCTTTCGCGAAAGCGACGTCCCAGCCCGGCTCGACCGGACAAATGCCGCAATGAGCAGAACGCGTGCCCTGCCTCGCTAAACCTTCGGATACACCCGCACAGGCATTGCAGCATAACCCTTCACGAATGCGCTCGGGATGCGTTCGGGTTCAGCCAGGACTTCGATGCGGTCGAAGCGCGCAAGAATTTCCTCCCACAGGATCTGCAGCTGCAGTTCCGCCA
>JBMOGP010000603.1:0-2139 GCA_049318285.1 Hyphomonadaceae bacterium | reverse complement strand
CGCCGTCGACACGCTGAAGATCGTGATCGGCGACCGCTTCATCGAAGGCGACATCAAGGAGCGGCAGGAAGCCCGCATCATTTACGAGGAAGCCGCCGCGAACGGACAGCGCACCGGCCTCGTGGAAGAAGAGCGTCCGAACCTCTTCACCACCTCACTTGCCAATATCGGCCCGGGCGAGACGGTCGCAATCCAGATCGAGTACCAGGACAAGGCCCGCCTCGATAACGGCGTCTGGTCGACCCGTTTCCCGCTGGTCATCGCTCCGCGCTACAGCCCAGAGCCGACCTTCGGCCTCACCGCTGACCGCACCAACCGCACCATCGCAGTCAACGACCCCGTGCCCGATCGCGGCCGCATCACCCCGCCGGTCCTGCATCCGGCACATGAACCGTCAGGCCCCGAAGGCCTGCGCCTGCCCGTGAGCTTCGACATCGTGCTCGAAGCCGGCGCGCCCATCGCAGACATCTCGTCGCAATCGCATGGCCTCGTCGTGACGAAGGCGGACGCGGACACTGCGACCATCACGCTGAAGGATGGCGAAGTCCCCGCCGACCGTGACTTCGTCCTCAGCTGGAAGCCGGAGCCCGCAAGCGCCCCCACCGCCAGCCTCTTTCGCGAAGAGCGCAATGGCGAGGACTACCTCCTCGCGGTGGTGAACCCGCCCGCCATCAGGATTCAGGGCCAGCGCCGCGATCGCGAGACGATCTTCGTGATCGACAACTCCGGCTCGATGTCCGGCGAAAGCATGGACCAGGCAAAGCAGGGCCTCCTCCTCGCCCTCAACCGCCTTGCGCCCACGGACGCGTTCAACGTCATCCGCTTCGACGATACGATGGACATGCTGTTCAACACGGCCGTCGCCGCGAACGAACAGAACCTCGCCCGCGCGAGGCGCTTCGTCGCCAGTCTCGAAGCCAATGGCGGCACGGAAATGCTGCCCGCCCTGCGCGCAGCCCTGGTCGACAATGACACGTCCAACACCGAGGAAGTCCGCCAGGTGGTCTTCATCACTGACGGCTCCATCGGCAACGAGGACGAGCTCTTCTCCGCCATCACCGGCGGACTTGGCCGCTCGCGACTCTTCACCGTCGGCATCGGCTCGGCGCCCAACGCCTACTTCATGACGCGCGCCGCCCGTCAGGGCCGCGGCACATTCACTTACATGGACGACGTCACCAGGGTCACGGAGCAGTCGGCGAAACTCTTCGCCGCGCTCGAAAATCCTGTGATGACCGACCTCGCCGTGAAACTCCCCACAGGCACCGCCGACGCCTACCCCTCGCCACTGCCCGATCTCTATTCCGGCGAGCCCCTCACGCTCGTCCTGCGCGCTGCCGATCTCAAGGGCGACCTCACGCTCTCGGGCAGGCTCAACGGCAGCACCTGGACGCAGACGCTCTCGCTCGCTGACGCTGCCGGCACGAAAGGCGTCGCCCAGCTCTGGGGTCGCGCGAAAATCGCCGGTATCGAGGAAAGCCGCTATTCCGGCATGAGCCTTGAAGACGTCGACAAGGGCGTCCTCAGGACCGCGCTCGACTTCCATCTCGTCTCGCGCCTCACCAGCCTCGTTGCTGTCGACAAGACGCCTGCGCGTCCCGCCGGCGAAACACCCGACACCCGACGGATCGCCAGCATGCTCCCGAAAGGCTGGGACTTCGGCGCTGTCTTCGGACCGCAAGCCGAAGCCCGCGCCCTGCGCTTCGATCGCCTGCCCGATCCCGTCATGCAGAAGATCAACGCGCGCGCGATGCAGGAAAAGCCCACGCCCGAACAGGACCTCGCCCTGCCCGGCACGGCCACCATGTGGGAGCTCAGCCTCGCCTTCGGCCTGGCTCTCATCGCTTTCGGTGCCGCCCTCCTGCGCCGCGGACGTGTCCTGATCATCCCCAGGGGACTGGCCGCCAGTGCCGGGCCGATGCGCACAACGTCAGTGGACAGGACCAGGCGCTAGCCGGCGGCACGCCCTCCCGCATCAGCCGCGGGGGGGCGGGTTCGGCAGCAGAGAGACCAGATGAAACCGATCAACCTCTCGACCCGCTCACTCTCCGCACTCGCCCTCCTCATTGCAGGCGCGCTCATCGCCGCGCAGGCGCTCTACATCCCGGCCAAGGCGCAAGTCGCCCAGGTCCTCATGTC
>JBMOGP010000602.1:0-2140 GCA_049318285.1 Hyphomonadaceae bacterium | reverse complement strand
GCGAATGGGCGCCGCCTGCCGGCTTCGGCGCACAATTCCAGTCACGCTGGATCAGCCCCACGCCACGCGCGTCCGATCTCGACAGGACCAAGCCCGCAAGCTCGCTGGTCTGGCAACGCGACCGCGCCGGTCGTCCGCTCGACACGCTGATGCTTGCGGCGCTTGCCGACCTCGCCCCGCCGCGCGTGATCTGGAAGCGCGAGATGATCTCGGGTTCGGCCACTGTCTCGATGACAACGCACTTCCACGCAACGCCCGACGAGATAGCCGCGGTCGGCTCCGGCTTCATCCTGAGCGAAGTCCACTGTCGCCGCTGCGAAGGCGGCTACTTCGATCATGAGCTGAGGCTATGGTCTCCGGACGGCGCACTGCTCGCGACGAGCGAGCAGGTGGCGGCATTCAGAGACTAGGCGCTTACTCCGCCTTGCCGAGCAGCGCGTTGAACGGGAGCTTGCCATCGGCGGGCTTGTAGCCGTTGAAGTAGATGGCGCTCGCCTGCTTGATCGCCTCTTCCTCGCTGAGCCCCTTGTGTTTCACGAGGTAAGCCGCCCACATGTGGCTGGCGCGCCACCCGACGGTGCAGTGAAGCAGCACGTCGCCATCAGCCTTGGCGATGGCGTCAGCTACCTTTTCGACAGCTTCCGGGGTGTAGGGCGTGTCCGGTCCGCCGAGCGGGACGTGCACATAGTTGATGCCCAGCTCCTTCGTGAGCGCCGCCTCGTCAAACGGCACCTGCCTGCGATTGTCCATCTCCGGCTGGGTCCGCAGGTTGATGATGGTCTTGACGCCCTTTGCCTTGAGATCGCGGATCGCCTGCTCGCTCGGCTGGCCAGCGACATAGACGGGCCCCACGTCCGAATACGCCATCTGATAGCCAGCCGCCTTGGCATCCAGCTTTTCGGGAAACTTGATGGCGTCCTGCGCAAAGGCGGGCGCAGCCAGCAAACAGGCGGTCAGGGCGAGGAAGGCAAGGCGCATGGGGTAGCTCCAGAAGATTTGGCCCGGATGTTTCGCGGAATAGGCCCCTGCGCCGCGCCTTTTGCAAGTGACGGCGACATCACGGATCGCGGCGCTGGCCCCCAAGGACTGATCGCCAGTGCTATCCCCGGCGCGGGCTGGCCACTGGACCTCCTGGGGCGACTTCCGCCGACATTTTGGTCGCTGCTTCGAGCCAAACGCCCGATCGCGTCAACGCCTCGATCAGGACGGCCTCAGGGGCAAGTTGGGCGTCGGGGGCGACACCAGCGGTTGCCCAGTCTTCGCCTGTGGTCAGATCAAAAGTACGCCCGACAGCGATGAATGACGTGACACACCCGCCCAGGTCCTGGTCGCCGCCGAAAGGGTTGGCGCCGAAGGTTGCCCGCCCGACCAGGGTCCCGCGCCCGCTGTGCTTCATGGCGAGCGCGACGTGTTCCGCCGCAGAGCCGGTGAAACCCGATGTCAGCGGAAGAACCTTGGCGTCAAAGAGACGCGAACCATAACGAATCGCGACGGTTTCATCTTCGCCTCCGTCTCGCGACCGTCCATGCGACAGCAAGCAAAAGCGGCCAGCACAGAAATGGCAAGTCCTCCCGCGCCCGGACGCCGCCTAAGCGCTGCCCGGACGCGATAGCGGCGCATCCGCATGACAAGCGCGGCATTATTCGCTAGGCCACGACCATGCCGATCCTTTCGTTGCACGAGCTGCCGCCACGGGGGCCGCTGCTGGGGCTGGACCCTGGGGCGAAAACCATTGGCGTTGCCGCCAGCGACGCTGGCCGACTTATCGCGAGCCCCGTCGAGGTCATCCAGCGTGGCAAGAAGCTGGCGCCGTCGCTGGACAGGCTCTTTGCGCTCTACGATCTGCGCCACTGCGTCGGCCTCGTGATGGGCCTTCCGAAGAACATGGATGGCAGCGAAGGGCCGCGCGCCCAGTCGGCGCGGTCGCTTTGCCAGAACATCCTGCAGCGTCGCGATATTCCCCTGGCGCTGTGGGACGAGCGGCTTTCCTCGGCCGGCGTCGAGCGAGCGCTGCTGGAGGGCGATGCGAGCCGCGCCCGCCGCGACGAGGTGATCGACAAGCTCGCCGCCGCCTGGATCCTGCAGGGCGCAATTGATCGACTGCACAATCCGGCATGAGCGGGCTTTTCGTGGCGCTCGC
>JBMOGP010000601.1:0-2149 GCA_049318285.1 Hyphomonadaceae bacterium | reverse complement strand
CCGGTCATCGCGGTGCATCGTGGCGCGTTCTTCGACGGGCTGGTGATCGGGTTCGGGAATCCGAAGACGATATTCTGGTTCCTGACCTTCCTGCCCCAGTTCATCAGTCCCCAGCAGAGCCTTGCCAACCAGATGCTGACGCTGGGGATCATCGGCACGGTGATCGATCTTGCGATCCAGTGGATGTACACGCATGTGGGCGGGGCGATGTCTCGCTTTCTGGCGCAGCCGCAGATACGGCGCTGGTTCGAGCGAGGCGTGGGCGTGGTGTTCATGGCGATCGCGCTGCTGGTGGCGTTCGGGATGCAGCAGCACAAGTGAGGGGATAAGCTGATGACGCCGAAGCTGCATATCGGGGACAAGAATTACTCGTCGTGGAGCATGCGGCCGTGGCTGGCGTTGCGGGTGGGCGCGATTGTGTTCGACGAGGTGCAGCATCAGTTGCCCGAGATAGGCGGCAAGCCCTCGTTCGGGGATTTGTCGCCGAACGCGCGGGTGCCAGCGCTGGATCTTGGCGGCGGCGTCGTGATCGCGGAAAGTCTTGCGATCTGTGAGTGGGCGGCGGAGCAGCAGCCCTCGCTGTGGCCAGCCGATGCGATGGCCCGGGCGCTGGGGCGGGCGGCAGGCGCGATCATGCATTCGGGTTTTGCGAGCTTGCGCAACGATGCGCCCATGAACATCCGGCGGCGTAGTGATGCGTCGCGGATGACGGCTGACGGGCTGGCCGATGCAGCGCGGGTAGACGCGCTGTGGCGCGAATGGCTGGCCCGATCGGGCGGGCCGTTCCTGTTCGGGCGGTGGTCGATTGCCGATGCCATGTACGCGCCGGTGGTGACGCGGTTCGTGACGTATGCAATCCCGCGCTCAGCCGAAGCGCAGGGCTATATCGATCGGATGTGGGCGGAGCCGCACTTCGCGGTGTGGGTGAAGGGCGCGGAGGCGGAGACGCGGAAGCTGGCGCGGTCAGACCAAGCCTAGCCTGTCACTTTCCCGATAGCCGCAGATGATCTACCTACGGTTTCGTCACACAGGGACGGACCATGGAACTGAAAGACGCGATCCGCACTATTCCGGACTTCCCCAAGCCGGGGATCATGTTCCGGGATGTGACCACGCTGATGGGCGATCCGCGGGCGTTTCGGCAGGCGGTGGACGAGTTGGTGCAGCCTTGGGCCGGCGCCAAGATTGACAAGGTGGCGGGGATCGAAGCGCGCGGCTTCATCCTTGGCGGGGCGGTGGCGCACCAGCTGTCGGCGGGGTTCGTGCCGCTGCGCAAGAAGGGCAAGCTGCCCCATCATGTGATCACCGAAAGCTATGAACTGGAGTACGGTGTCGACTCTATGGAAATGCATACGGACGCGATTGCGCCGGGCGACCGCGTGCTTCTGGTCGACGACCTTATCGCAACCGGCGGTACCGCCATGGCGGCCGTGAAGCTCCTTCGGAAAGCTGGCGCGAAGATCGCGGGCGCGGCCTTCCTTGTTTGCCTGCCTGAGCTGCAGGGTGACACCAAGCTCGCGGGCCAGGGAATAAACGTCAGCTATCTGGTGTGGTTCGCCGGGCATTAACCCTCGGCGTTTCAATGAAGTAGCGCGGGCATTGACCCGGACCGCCCGGACCGCCACCTATGGCGGGCACGATCCATCGGAGTTTCCATGACGAATCGCCCCAATTTCTTCCACCTCGACGAGGACGACGAGGACGAAGGCCCAGACCCGAAAAAGGAAGAGAGTAGCTCATCCCAGCTGGACAAGGCGCTGTTCGATTCACGAACGATCCTGCTGACGGGCGAGATCAACGACAAGATCGCGCGCTCGGTATGCGCGCAGCTGCTGGCGTATTCTGCTGTAAGCGACAAGCCGATCCTGCTGGTCCTGTCCTCGCCGGGTGGACATGTGGAATCGGGCGACATGATCCACGACATAATCAAGTTCGTGCGTGCGCCTGTGCGTATTCTTGGCACGGGCTGGTGCGCCTCGGCGGGCGCGCTGATCTATGCAGCGGGCAAGAAGGAGAATCGTTTCTGCCTGCCCAACACCCGCTTCCTGCTGCACGAACCGCGTGGCGGCGTGGGTGGCCAAGCCTCCGACGTGGAGATCCAGGCGCGCGAGATTATCCGGATGCGCGAGCGGCTGAACAAGATCTTCGC
>JBMOGP010000600.1:0-2149 GCA_049318285.1 Hyphomonadaceae bacterium | reverse complement strand
GAAACGCTGGCGGGCCAGTTGGCCGTAGGGCGCGTGATCATCGCGCGCGCCGCCTCGGGCCGCTTCCCGAAGTCTTATTGCGGGGTGGTGTATCAGCCGGCGCAGTTCTCATTTGTGCGTGCAAACGGCATGCCCTCATTCAACCGTGAGAGCCGGTTGTGGCAGCAGGCTGTAAAGATTGCGCTGATCGCTGACAGCGGTGCTTGGAAAAGCCCTGTGGAAGGGGCCATGTTCTTCCACGCAGCCCGGGTTTCGCCTGCCTGGGGCAAGACCCGCATCGCTCGGGTAGACAACCACATCTTTTATCGCTGATCGTCTGCCTGAGCAGGACAGTCAGACGCAAAATAGGGGGCGAGCTGCACAGTCGGTTCGCCGCTGCTCTGTCTAGCCCGGATATCTCAAAGCGTTAGGTGCATCGGGGCTCCAGATATGATAATACTCTTTTGGAACAGAGAGATAGTCATACGCGGAGGTGTTCCCCGATGCCGACAGAGTGTAGCGCAAAGACATACGGATTTGCACGCGTAGAATCGCGCGCAGTGGTGGCCGCATTCGATGGTGGCGCGGTGACGAGCGATGCGGGCGGATTGCTGCTGGGTGCCACGGATCGTGCCATCAAGCTGGTCGATCGCTTTGCCGGCTGCTTTACCGATCATCGTCGCGCAGATCTGGTCGAGCATGAGGTACGCACCCTGGTCAGCCAGCGGGTCTTCGGGATTTCTCTGGGCTACGAGGATCTCAACGACCACGACCAGTTGCGTCACGATCCGGTGATGGCCACGTTGGTCGGAAAGCTCAGCGCTCATCGCCGGGACTGCGCGCCGCTGGCAGGTAAAAGCACGCTCAACCGGCTTGAACTGAGCCGACCCGAGCCAACAAAATATCATAGAGTGAGCCATGATCCGGCCGCGATCGAGGCCTTGTTTGGCCAGGTGTTCCTCGAGGCGCACACCAAAGCGCCCAAGCAGATCATTCTCGATCTCGACGCCACCGATGATCCGATCCACGGCCATCAGGAAGGGCGGTTCTTCCACGGCTATTACGACAGCTATTGCTATCTGCCGCTCTACATCTTCTGCGGCCGCCACCTGCTTGCCGCCAAGTTGCGGCCATCGAACATCGACGGCGCGGCGGGGGCTCGCGAAGAGGTCGCCCGGCTTGTCACGCAGATCCGCGCCAGTTGGCCAAGGACACGGATCCTGCTGCGTGCCGACAGCGGCTTTTGCCGCGAGGAACTGATGGCGTGGTGCGAGGCGAACCGGGTCGATTATCTGTTTGGCCTTGCCCGCAACGACCGCCTGGTCAGCCGGATCGAACACGAACTGGCCGAGGCCGGCGCGCAAAGCCGGGAAACCGGTAAGCCTGCCAGGCGCTTCAAGGAGTTCCGCTACCAGACCCTGAAGAGCTGGAGCCGCGAGCGGCGGGTCGTTGCCAAGGCCGAGGTGACGCAGGGCGATACCAATCCCCGCTTTGTCGTGACCTCGCTGTCACGCACCGAGGCCGAGGCGCAGCATCTCTATGAGAAAATATACTGCGCCCGCGGTGAAATGGAGAACCGGATCAAGGAGTGCCAGGCCGACCTGTTCGCCGATCGCACGTCCACCGCCACGATGCGCGCCAACCAGTTGCGTCTCTGGTTTGCATCCATGGCCTATGTCCTGCTGTGCGCGCTGCGCCGTATCGGCCTGCGATCTACCCAGTTCGCCAATGCCACATGCGGGACAATCCGCCTGCGCCTGCTCAAGGTCGGCGCGATCGTCACCACCAGTGTCCGGCGTATCAAGATCGCAATGGCATCGGCCTATCCATGGCGCGACGAATGGGAGCTTGCCCATGCCTTCCTCTGCGCAAGCGGCGGTCGCTGACGAACCAGACAGCGCACAGTCCAGCAGGCCCAAACCACGCCAACCGCTGACAGCGGATGATCCTGCGCGCGCCGACATCGCCGAAACAACGCTCCTGCGAGCGCACATCAGCGCGGCGCTTTCAATCGATAGCCGTCGACCAGGTCAAGCCTCTCTCCCGATGGACCTTTGAGAAATCCGGGCTAGAAGCCGAGACGCACGCTCAGACGGATATCCCGTCCGAACAGGGGCGCAACGTCCTTGAGGAAGCTGGTGTGCCGCCGCGCCTCGACATCGAAGATGTT
>JBMOGP010000599.1:0-2150 GCA_049318285.1 Hyphomonadaceae bacterium | reverse complement strand
TGATCCCAAGACCATCTTCACGCCGGACGAATGGGCGCGGGTTTCGCGTCAGTCGGTGTGGAGGGGCCCTGCCCTGGTCGCGTATGCGTGGGCGGTTATCGTCGGCGCGGCCGCGCTGTTCATCGCGCTTCCCAATCCACTGACCTATATGCTGGCGGTGATGCTGATCGGTGCGCGACAGCTGGGGCTGGCGATCCTTGAGCATGAGGCGGCGCATGGGACGCTGCATCCGAATGCGAGACTGAATGACTGGCTGGCGGAGTGGTTGTGCGGCGGGCCGGTGGGTGGCAGCCTGAAACGGTATCGTCCCTATCACCTGACGCACCACAGATACACGGAGCAGCCGGAGGATCCGGACCTGGTGCTGTCGCGTCCGTTTCCGGTCACGCGCGGCTCGCTGTGGCGGAAGTTCGTGCGCGATCTGACCGGGCAGACTTTCTACAAGCAGCGGATCGCACCTTTTGCTGAGCGGCTTGGCGGCAAGGCTCGCAAGCCGCCACGTGTGCCGGACAATCCCGAGCTACGGTTCTGGGTGGCGCAGGCGGTGATCTTCGTCGTGACCACGGCGCTGGGTTACTGGTGGGCGTGGGCGGCCCTGTGGATCGTGCCGATGGCAACATGGTTTCCGCTCGTGACGCGGCTGCGCGCGATGGGCGAGCATGCGATGGTCAACACGCAGGAGGATCCGTTCACGCACGCACGGACGACGCTGGCCAATCCGCTCGAACGGATGCTGATCGCGCCGTTCTGGGTGCACTATCACTGCGAGCACCACTGCTTCATGTATGTGCCCTGCTACAACCTCGAGAAGACGCACATCCTGCTCATGGAGAAGGGCTTCCGCGAGCGGATGCGGATCACGCGCGGTTATGTCGAGGTGCTGAAGCGCTGCGGGTCGAAGGTCGAGACTGGCGTGAGCCCGGCATGACGACACGTGCGCGGCCAGCTCGCGAGGCGCGGACCTATGGCGGGGAGACGCGGGAGCTGATCCTCACTGCGGCCGAGAAGCTGTTTGCAGTGCAGGGGCTCCACAGCGTTTCCATGCTGGATATCGCCGCCGAAGCCGGCGTCTCACGCGCGACGGTGTTCAACCAGTTCGGTTCGAAGATACTGGTGCTGGATGCAATCACGGCGCGATCGCTTGAGAGCTATCGCACGATGCTGCGCGCTGCGCTCGACGACACGCAAGCGCCGACCACCGCCCTGCTCCGCCGCCTGTTCCGCCAGATGGGCAAGGGCATTGCGGGCAACCAGCATCTCTACCGGGAAGTGTTCGTCGAAATCCGGAAGGTTTCGATGGGACTGGACGGCGACGGCGTGTCGCCCGGACTGAAGCGCGAGACTTTCGGCATTCTGACGACGATCTTCGCGCGCGGCCAGGGGCGCGGAGACATTTCGCGCGCAGCTTCTGCGGAGGTACTGGCGACGGCGTTCGACAGCTTGCTGTCAGGGGCGGTGATCCAGTGGCTGCATGCGCAGCGGCGCGGAAGTCTGCCGGCTATGCTGGAGGCGCTCGTCGATGTCTTCCTCGACGGCGCGGCGGCCTGAGGCCGCAGCGTTCACAACGAAGTCATGTCGAAGCACGGACGTGCAGTTGCGCCCGCGCCAAAATTGGACTGTAGTCTACCTCAGTCGGCTCTTCCCCCAGCCCTGAGCCGGCTCCGGGACAAAACACCCCATGCACGGACGTCAATTCCGGAAAGGGAGGCAGGCCGATCTGTCGGCCTGCTTGCTGATTCCGTTCGCCTTCATGTTGGCCGCAGCTCCGGCCCGTGCGCAGCAAGCGGGTCAGACGCAGGCGGCGCAATCCTATGCTGCCGATTTCTTCGCGCCGTTCAATCCTGTTACGGCGGAGGACATGATCCGCCGTCTGCCGGGTTTTTCGCTCGATGGCGGCGACGACAGGCGCGGGTTTGCGGGCGCTGCAGGCAATGTGCTGATCAATGGCGAGCGGCCGAGTTCGAAGACGGCGCTGGCGGAGCAGCTGTCGCGCATTTCGGCGCGGGATGTGCTGCGCATCGACATTCGGGTCGGCGGCGGCGATGGGACGGATGTTTCCGGCCAGACGATGATCGCGGATGTGCGGCTTCGCCCGCGCGAGGCGGGCGCGACCAACACATTCGTCGCGCAGGCGAGCCAGCTCGACCCTT
>JBMOGP010000598.1:0-2164 GCA_049318285.1 Hyphomonadaceae bacterium | reverse complement strand
CTCGCGTTGAAGGTGGTCCAGCCCTGCGCTGCCCAACTCGCCCGCTCGACGCCCGAAGCAGATTCTCCCTTGTTGATGGTTAGGTCTGCGATGAAATCCCGGACCCCGAGAAAAATGTCCGGTCTCGCCAAGCTGACGCCTGCCGCGAGGAGGCCCAGGCCAGCCAAGACCAGAACGCTGGCCAGCTTCCGGCCGAAATTGCCGGACGAAAGCAGAAATCTCGGATATGCGATCAAGGCATAGACCGATGCACCAAACATGCCGGTGGATGATGTCGAGGCTAGTATCATCACCCACAACCATAGGCCGATGAGGCCTGCGGCGCGATCCTTGGTCCTGATCCACTGCTCTGTCGCAAACACTGCGAAAGTCACGCCAAAGCCGGCATACGCGGACGGCTCAGGCAGGCTGCCGGACAAGCGCGGGACAGTGCCGATGGTCTGGTCCAGCATCGCATAGTTGGCGTTGCGAAGAAAATCGAGCACGCGACCCATGCCGGCAGCGATTCCAACGGCGTCGATCAGGCCGAGAAGGGCGTGCAACGCCCCAGCCATCAGCATTGCCTTGTGGAACTCGCTGGCCGGCAACCGCCGTGCGAAAACCAACGAAACCGCCAGCGCGGTCAGAAAGGATCCCGTCATGTAGAGCGGCTGGGTGATGTTGCCGGACCGCGGCTCAAGGGGTGTCGCCACCGCGATGCCGCCAACAATGTCCGGCCGCATAGCCACGACATCGATCGTGCCCGCGAATAGCCTTGGGCCGAACAGGCTGATGAGCAGCCCGTATGCGATGCTGGCGAGAGCCAGTCCGTTAATGGCGAGCACCCTGTGCGACATCGCCACGTCTTTCGGCGACACTATCAGCGTTGCCATGCCCAGCAGGATTATGAAGCCTGCGTGCGGCGCCGTCAGCGACGCCCCCCCCAGCGCCGAAAGCGATGCGATGCTTGTCGCGCCGAACAGCTGCAGGAAAACAAACAGCCACCACATCGATTTCACCTTGTCGCTGGTGAAAAACGAGACGCCAAGCAGGGCAAGCGCGATGCCCGCATAGATGGTAGGTTCCATGCCGTGTCCCTATCGGCCTCAGTTCCGGAGAAGTTGTTTTCCCTGATCGCCTGATATCATCAGGCTGCGCGCCTGTCGCGACCGCCGGCGCCGGCGGCGAGCTCTTGCCGAGCCGCCACGGTTCGCGCGTCGAGCGAATGTCAGGCCTGCGGCCTCTCGGGCATCAAGGACGTACCCGAGGTTCGATGTTTGGCGGTGAGCCCCGTTGACGGCCGATATTCAGGCAGGGTTGCCCGGAGAGCGGTGCCTTCGGCCGCCAGAGTGGGGAGAGCAGGCAAGGTCTAGCTATTGCCCATTGCTTGGGGCAGGGCCTGCCGTCGCTGAACGCCTTCCAGCCGTCTGAAGGGGGCAATTGCACAGCTCGGGAGACTTCGTCCGACTTCGCTCGACATAGCTGCGGCCTCGCCGCCTAAAGTCGCTTCGTCCTATGCGTTGCGCGGAACGCGACATTTGCCCCGAATTTGAGAAGCTTGTGCTGAATCCGATAAGAGAGCCGCGCGAGCGAGAATTGCGGCTTCTTTCGCCGCTCGACGTCGCGTCCAGCCTGCAGGGTCGAAGGGACCGCTCGCTCGATGATCGGAAACGGGAAAATCGCGTATAGTTCTAATCCATTGATGTAGAAGGTACCCAATTCGATGTCCAGCGTCGTGTTCACGCTGGTGACAGTCTTCAGGAAGCGTGCTGCCGCTACGCGGTTGATCAGATAGCCTTGCGAACCATAGGGCTCGGTCCGGTACCTGATGAGCTGTCGCTCTCCCCAGAACTCGATCAGGTCGAATGGCTTCATCCAGCGCGCATACAGTCTCATGTAGTTGATCGCCCTGGCTTCCAGGAAGTGCACAAGAGCGAGGAAATCGAAGGCGACATCAACCCATACGTCATCCTCGATCACCAACAGCCAGTCGGAGACGTCGTCGAGGAGGAACCTTTCGATTACGGCGAGGTGGCTCTTGGCGCAGCCGATCTCAGAGGGGCTCATTTCACGCCCAAGATGCTTCCGCGCTTTGTCCGCACGATACTCAAACGTGCTCGGCGTGTCGCTCCTGAAGCCGTCGAAGAACGACCATGGTATGCCGTCGAGGCTTGAAAGGTTTTCC
>JBMOGP010000597.1:0-2171 GCA_049318285.1 Hyphomonadaceae bacterium | reverse complement strand
CGCCATCGTCGGCTCGCTGTTGCAGGTCGGCGTCGGCGCGATGATCGGCGCGCCGCTCGGCATGATGGTCGGCGTCTACCTGTCCGAGGTCGGCAAGGGCTCGCGCTTCGCCTCCGTCGTGCGCTTCGTGAACGACATCCTGCTGTCCGCGCCGTCCGTGCTGATCGGCCTGTTTGTCTACCAGATCGCCGTCCTGCCTTTCGGCGGCTTCTCGGGTATCGCTGGCTCGATCGCGCTAGCCCTCATCGCCATGCCCATCGTCGCACGCACCACGGAAGACATTCTCCGCCTCGTGCCGCAGGCCTATCGCGATGGCGCCATCGCCCTCGGTAGCCGCGAGAACGAGGTCGTTCGCAAGGTCGTTCTCCCCGCAGCATTCGGCGGCATCCTCACCGGCGTTCTCCTCGCCGTCGCCCGCATCGCTGGAGAGACCGCGCCGCTCCTGTTCACCTCCCTTGGCAACGACGTCTGGTCGACCGACATGACCCAGCCGATGGCCAGCCTGCCGATGGCGATCGTGCGCTATTCCAACACGCCATATCCAGAATGGGTCTCGCTCGCCTGGACCGGCGCCATGCTCATCACGGTGGGCGTACTTGTCCTCAACATTGCGTCACGCTTCTCTTACGCGGCCGTCGCCGGAAAGCAGGGGGGCTGATATGGACGCCGCCATGACCACCGACACCCAGCAGCCCACCGCACGCCCGTCGCGCACGATGCCCATGGCCGCGCCCGCGGTCACGTCGACAAGCGCCGCAGCCGCCTCCACACGGATCAGGCTTGAGCACATCAATGCCTTCTATGGCCAGAAGCAGGCGCTGTTCGATGTCAATCTCGACATCCCAGACAACACCGTAACCGCCTTCATCGGCGCCTCGGGCTGCGGCAAGTCCACGCTGCTGCGTTGCCTCAACCGCATGAACGACACCATCCCCGGCGCGCACGTCGACGGCGCAATCCGGATGGATGGCACGGACATCAACTCGCCAGAGATCGATCCTGTGCAGGTCCGTACCCGCATCGGCATGGTGTTCCAGAAGCCGAACCCGTTCCCGATGTCGATCTACGACAACATCGCCTATGGTCCCCGTACCCACAAACTCTATGGCTCCAAAGCCGACCTCGACGAACTCGTCGAGAGATCGCTGCGCCGCGCCGCCCTCTGGGACGAAGTGAAGGACCGCCTCAACAAGTCCGGCCTAGGCCTCTCTGGCGGCCAGCAACAACGCCTCGTCATCGCACGAACGCTCGCCGTCTCGCCGGCGGTCATCCTGATGGACGAACCCTGTTCCGCTCTCGACCCCATCGCCACCGCCCACATCGAGGCGCTGATCGATCAGCTGCGCGAACACACCTGCATCGTCATCGTCACCCACTCGATGGCGCAGGCCGCACGCGTCTCGCAACGCACAGCATTCTTCCACATGGGGAAGCTGATCGAATCCGGCTCAACCGACCAGATCTTCACCATGCCGAAGCTCGACCAGACTCAGGACTACATCACGGGCCGCTTCGGCTGATCGCCGATACCGGAAAGATCCGCGTCTTCGTCGTAGATGCAGAGTGGCATCCTGTGCTCGCGACCGCTTATGCGCCCACACGCCGGGTCGGCATCCATCCGCCCCTCCCTTGCAGTGCGGCCCCGCCCCAAGGAAACGCCAGATCCGCAGTCATGCAGTTTGCTTGCCCTGCTTCACGCTTGTTGATCCTGGTCAACCGGCGATCGAAGCCGCGGCCTAGGGTGACGCTCGCAGCAGGAGGAACGCTCCGTGAGCTACCGCAACATTATCGTTCTCGTTGATGAAACAGCGACGTCGGCCCCACGCATCGGCGCCGCCATAGACCTCGCCGCACGTTTCGGCGCCTCTCTCACCGGCATGTTCCTGAAGTCAGGACACATACCCGCTTTCGTTGTCGGCGACGCCTTCACCGCCGTCACAACCTTGCAAGCCTATGTTGAAGAGCGGGACGAGACGGTCGCGCTTGCAAGCGCCAAGGCGCGCAAGGGGTTTGAAAGCGCGGCGACTGGCGGCGGCATTCGTCATGATTGGATCGAGGTCGATGGCGATGACGAACAGGCCGTCCTTGCTGCAGTGCGGCGGTTCGACCTGACCGTCTTCCCGCAGGAGGCCACGTCCAGTTTCGGCACGCACGCCATCAGCGCGGCGACG
>JBMOGP010000596.1:0-2173 GCA_049318285.1 Hyphomonadaceae bacterium | reverse complement strand
GCCTTGTCGGCATGCCGCTCGGCTCCCAGATGCTTGTCGATGGCGGGATCTCGCTGGGCGAGGAACTCGGCGCCAGTTCCACCATCGTCGGCCTTACTATCCTGGCCGTTGGATCGTCGCTGCCGGAACTCAGCGCGACGATCGCAGCCGCCGTCCGCAAGCAGTCGGACGTCGCGATGGGCAACGTCCTTGGTTCCAACATCTTCAACATCCTCGGCGCTGGTGGCGTCGTCGCCGTACTTGCGCCGCGCGCTCAGCTGAGCCCTGAATTCACGGCCTTCAGTCACTGGGCCATGCTGGCGGCTGCGGTGCTGATCACGATCATCATCTTCCTGCACCGCCGCGTCGGCATGCTGACGGGTGTGATCCTGCTGACTGGCTATGCAGTCTATCTGTACGGTCTCTGGGCCAACTGGTCGCTCGAAGGGCTCGGTGATCTCATCGTCCAGCCTGCGGCCCAGACTGCGGACTGATCAGTCCGTCGCATTCTTCGGCGTGATATAGTCCCGCAGTTTCCACGAAGAGTCATCGTCCTTGCGCGTGAAGAAAGCCGCCGCCGCTGTCGGAAACTTCGCCCGCACCCGCGACTCCGTCGCGTTCATCCGGTGCGCCAGCCGGCTCGCCAGCTCATGCAGTCCGGGATTGTGAGCAATGACCATCACATGCGCGACACCTGCTTCCTCCGCTTCACGCAGGATCACGTCGCCGGGTGCAAGGTAGAGCCTGTCAACAAACCGCACCGTCGCCATCTGGAATGAAGGAGCCACCAGCTCCCACGTTTCCCGCGTCCGCCGCGCCGCTGACACCAGCACAACCTGCGGCGCCGCCCCGGCCTCCGCCAGGGCGCGTCCAACAACCGGCGCGTCGTCGCGTCCACGCTGCGCCAGCGGGCGATCGAAGTCCTCGCCTGTGTCCGAGCCGGGCGTGGCCTTGGCGTGGCGAAGCAGGACAAGTTGGCGCATGAAACCTCGTGTCTGAAGACACTAGCTCTGCCGCAACAGGGCAAGGATTGCCAAGGCCGAACCTCGCGAAGACGACCGGGGAATGGCAGCATCAACCTGAATTGATCCAATCAAGCGCCTGACCACGAACTGATCCGCCAGCGTGATTTTCCGTCGGCATGCCGGTATAGCAGACGACTGGGACCATACGCGGGGAGGCGAATCGAACGTCATGGGCCGCTTGCTTTTCGCACTGCTGGGTGTGGCTGTGCTGCTCGGAGCGCCGCTGGCCAGCGCTCAGACGCCCCCTGAAACGCCGGGGCATGTCTATACCTACCCTGAGTTGTTTCCGGCCGAGATCGCCGGGATTGGTTTCGAGTTCCCGAGACAGGGCTTCATCGACCTTCTCGCTGCAAAAAAGCTGAACCATCGCGCCAACGGGGACGTCAACGTCTTCGCAGTCGGGGTAGCCGGCGCCCCGTTCACCGAAACTGTATACTTCTTCAACAGTCCTGCTTGCGACTGCCTGACTGAGATCGAAATCAGGTTTGCGGATGAAGCTGAGGCGATTGCCTATTTCATCGCGAAGTTTCCAAAGGTGAACGTTCAGGGCGACTACTTCGCCCACGATGGCGTCTCCAGCTATCGCGTGAAAGCTTGGCGATTCAAATCGAAGGTGTTCATCGTGGCGGTCGTTCCCAATACGCGCTGGGCGCACCCGTAGGCCTGAGTCCGGTCAGACGGATAGCGCCGCGCGACAGCTGTTTGCCGCGCAGCGCCTTACCTCAACCCTTCACGCACACAACCTGCTTCAAGGTGTGAACCACCTCGATCAGGTCGGACTGCGCCGCGATCACGGCGTCGATGTCTTTGTAGGCCATCGGCGTTTCGTCGATCACGCCCAGGTCTTTCCGGCACTCCACGCCCTCGGTCGCCTCGCGGTGATCCTTCAGCGTGAATGCCTCCTTCGCCTTGGTGCGTGACATTGCGCGGCCTGCGCCGTGCGAGCACGAGCAGAACGAGTCCGGGTTGCCTTTGCCGCGCACGATGAACGATTTCGCGCCCATCGAACCCGGGATGATGCCAAGCTCTCCGTCGCCAGCGCGCACGGCGCCCTTGCGGGTCACCCACACGTCGACGCCGAAGTGGTGTTCTTTCTCCACATAGTTGTGGTGGCAGTTCACCGCGTGCTTGCCGAGCTTGAACTTCGGCAGATGCTCGCGCATCGCCTG
>JBMOGP010000595.1:0-2174 GCA_049318285.1 Hyphomonadaceae bacterium | reverse complement strand
ATGACCGAAACCTTCCGCGGTGCCTACGGGTCCATCCCCCAGGGCCAGTTCGAAGCGGCACTGGCCATCGGCATGACCAAGCGGCAGATGTTCCGCCTGATCACCTTTCCCCAGCTTATGGGCTATGCCCTGCCGTCCATCGGGGTGAACTGGATGGTGCTTCTGAAGACCACGGCCCTCGTCTCCGTCCTCGGGCTGCATGACCTCGTGTTCTTCGGTGTCTCGGCCGGGCGGTCCACGCGCAACCCCTTCGCGTTCCTGATCGCGATCATGGTGATCTACCTGATCCTGACCGCGCTTTCCGACCTAGTCTTGCGCGCGCTGGAACGCCGCTACACCAAGGGAAGGATGTTGCGCGCATGACACCGGCCCCAGATCCTCTTGCCGACCTCCTGGCCGCCATCAAGGCCTTCTCCGAAACCTCGGCCCCCGTCGACTTTGTCTTGATCCTGTCGCATTGGGACATTTTCCTTCAGGGCATGCTGAACACCATTGCCCTTGTGCTGATCGGCCTGACCTTTGGCGCGATCATCGCCCTGCCGATGGCAATCGCCCGCTGGCAGCGCACCCCCATTGCTTCGCCGCTGGTGGGGATCTTCGTCTATGTTTTTCGCGGTACGCCGATGCTTGTGCAGGCCTACCTGATCTACTACGGCCTCGCCCAGTTCGAGGCGGTGCGCGACAGCATCTTCTGGACCGTCCTGCGCGAGCCTTGGTGGTGCGTGGCCATCGCCTTCGCCATCAACTCAGCTGCTTATCAGGTGGAAATCTATCGCGGCGGCCTCGACGCGGTGCCCAAGGGCGAGATCGAGGCCGCAGTCGCCATCGGCATGAGCCCCGCAAAGGCGCTGCGCCACATCATCCTGCCCTCGGCGTTGCGGCGCTGCCTGCCGATGATCGGCAATGAATCGCTCTTCCTGCTGCACGGGTCGGCCATCGCATCGATGCTGACGGTGATCGACATCCTCGGCGCGGGTCGCAAGCTGAACGCACAGTACTACCTCGCCTATGAGGGCTTCCTGGCCGCCACGCTGATCTACATGGTGCTGGTCTGGGGGATCACCCGCATCCTGGCGCTGGTCGAACGTCGCACCATGCGGCATCTGCAACCTGTTGCAGTCTGAGGAAACGCCATGAATGAACGGACCTTCGACGGGCAGCACATCGTCATCACCGGAGGGTCGGGCGGCATCGGTCTGGCTCTGGCGGGCGATCTTCTGGCGCGAGGCGCCGGGAAGGTCGTGCTGACCGGGCGGGACACCGACAAGCTCGCCCATGCCGCAAAAAGCCTAGGGTCGCGTGTAGAGACCGCCACCTTCGATGTCACCAGCGAAGACCAGGTCGCCCGGTTCTTTTCCGGCCAGCCCGTCGTGGACCATCTGGTGACGGCAGCAGCCGGAACCGTGCGCGGGTCGGTCACCGAGCTTGAGGTCGCGAAGGCTAGAGCACTCTTCGAGTCGAAATACTGGGGCCAGTATCTGTGCTGCAAATACGGTGCGCCCAGACTCGCGGAGAGGGGTTCGATCGTGCTGTTCTCGGGTTGGATCAGCCGCAAGCCCATGGCTGGCGTCTCGACGCTCGCCGCCATCGATGCGGCCATCGAGGCACTGGGCCGCACTCTTGCGCTGGAAATCGCGCCGCGCCGGGTAAACACGGTCGTACCGGGCATGATCGACACGCCACTTTGGGCGGCCCGCTTTTCGCCCGATGAGCAGAAGGCGCATTTCCAGAAGGTTGGCGCGGGCCAGCCTGTGGGCCGGGCGGGCCTGGCCGAAGACGTGGCCCACGCCTGCCGTTTCCTGATGGAGAACGGCTTCACGACAGGTGCCACGCTGGACGTGGACGGCGGCCAGCGATGAGCGCAGGGGCCGGAACGGAGATCGAAGAATGAACGATACCACATCGAGACTCGCAGTAGCCGGGCTGGAAAAATCCTTCGGCGCAGTCCGGGTATTGGACGGAATCTCGCTGACAGCGAGGCAGGGTGACGTCGTATCGATATTGGGGGCCTCGGGTTCAGGCAAATCGACCTTCCTGCGCTGCCTCAATTTCCTCGAAACCGCCGATGCCGGCACGATCACCATCAAGGGCGACACGGTCACGCTGGGGCAGTGCACCATCGCCGAGGAGCGCAAGCGTGCCTTGCGCCTTCATACGGGCTTTGTCTTTCAAAG
>JBMOGP010000594.1:0-2178 GCA_049318285.1 Hyphomonadaceae bacterium | reverse complement strand
AGGACATCGTCAAGGAAGCTGACGCCGCTGTGCAGCTGCTGGCCCAGGTCCGCGCCGAGATCGGCAAGGTTGTTTTCGGGCAGGAGCGCGTCGTCGAGCTTGTGCTTGCCACCATCCTCGCGGGCGGCCACGCCCTGCTGATCGGCGCACCGGGCCTTGCCAAGACCAAGCTGGTGGAAACCACCGCCCGCGCCCTCGGCCTCGACTGGGGCCGGGTCCAGTTCACGCCGGACCTGATGCCGTCCGACATCCTCGGCTCGGAGATCCTCGACGAGAGCGGCGGCGGCGGTCGCGCCTTCCGGTTCGTCAAGGGTCCGATCTTCACCAGCCTGCTGATGGCTGACGAGATCAACCGCGCCTCGCCCCGTACCCAGTCCGCCCTCCTGCAGGCGATGCAGGAGCGGCATGTCACCGTCGCCGGCGCCAGCTACGACCTGCCCAAGCCGTTCCACGTGCTCGCCACGCAAAACCCGATCGAACAGGAAGGCACCTATCCGCTGCCCGAAGCGCAGCTGGATCGTTTCCTTCTGAAAGTGGACGTCGACTATCCGGACGCCGAAACCGAACGCCGCATCCTTGTCGAGACGACAGGCATGGGCGACGCCGTGGTCCGTCCGATCCTGGACGCCGAAAAGCTGATTGCGCTCCAGTCACTCGTGCGGCGCATGCCTGTGCCGGAAACGGTGCTCGAGGCGATCCTCCGCCTCATCCGTTCGGCGCGTCCGGAACAGACCGATCATCCGCAGGTCAAGAAGCGCGTCGACTGGGGTCCGTCCCCACGCGCGGGCCAGGCGCTCATGCTCGCCGCACGCTCGCGCGCGCTGCTGCGTGGCCGTCTCGCGCCATCGCTCGACGATATCGAGGCTCTGGCCGAACCTGCGCTCGGTCACCGCATGGCGCTGGCCTACGATCCGACCGGCCAGGGTGGCACGCTGTCGGCGCTGATCCAGGAACTTGCCGCCAAAGCCGCCTAACGCCTTCAGGACCTCCCCACTTGCCCCAGGCGCCACTCTCGCAACTAAAGGCCGAAGCCGCAGCACTCTCAGGCGACCTCGGCACCCTGACGACGCGCGCCCGCGCGGCGAGTGCGGCGCATCTTGGCTCCGCCGGGAGGCGCAAGGCAGGCATGGGGGAGAACTTCTGGCAGTATCGCCGCCACACCACCGAAGACAGCGTCGAGCGCGTCGACTGGCGCCGGTCCGCGCGTGAAGAAAACCTCTTCGTCCGCGAGACCGAACTCGAGACTGCGCGCACCTTCCTGTTCTGGTGCGACCCCAGCCCCGGCTTCCACTGGTCCAGCGCAGACAGCGCACCGCTGAAGGCCGACCGCGCCCTCCTTCTCTCAATGGCGCTCGCCGGCGCACTCTCCCGCTCAGGCGAACGTTGCGGCGCACTTGGCGGCGGCCGGAGCGCAGTCTCCGGCGCCCGCGCGCCCTCGCGTGTGGGCGAGGACATCCGCAACTTCAAGGCCGACCTCCCTTTCCCGAAACCACCGCGCGACACCGCCGCAGCGGTGATCTGCAGCGACTTCTACTCGCCGCTCGAAGAATGGCGCGCGCGCCTCTCGCCCCTCGCCGCCAAGTGCCGCGATGGCGTTCTGCTGCAGGTCTGCGACCCGATCGAGGAGGCCTATCCCTTCAACGGCCGCGTCCGCTTCTTCCGCCCCGGACAGGATCGTGAGCGCCTGATCGGCCGCGCCGAGTCCATCCGCGAGGGCTATCTCGACAAGTTTGCCAGGCGCCGCCAGGACATGACAGATCTCGCCGCGGAACTTGGCTGGCGCTTCGTGTCCCACGTCACCAGCGAAGAAGCGCGCACGCCGCTCGGCAAGCTGGCCTACGGCTTCGAGCTGAGCGGGGTCGCCGCTTGAGCCTGGGTCCGTTTCTCTTCCTGCAGCCTTGGGCGCTGCTAGGCCTGATCGCATTGCCGCTGCTCTGGCTGCTGCTGCGCGCCACGCCGCCGGAGCCCAAACGGTTTGCCCTTCCGTCGCTTGCGCTGCTCGACGACCTGAAGCCCGAGGAAGAGACGCCCGCCCGTACGCCGTGGTGGCTGCTGCTCCTGCGCATGATCGCGCTCGCGCTCGCCATCCTGGGCTTCGCGCGCCCGACCTGGGCGCCGAATGCGCAGGTCAACACCATCGGCGGCACGCTCATTGTCGTGGATGATGGCTGGACCAGC
>JBMOGP010000593.1:0-2179 GCA_049318285.1 Hyphomonadaceae bacterium | reverse complement strand
CGCGCGAACTCGCGACGCAGATCGCTGACAGCTTCAAGGCCTATGGCTCCAAGCTTGGCTTCAGCGTCGCCACGATCTTCGGCGGCGTCGGCCATGGACCACAACGCCAGGCGCTGGCGCGGGGCGTTGACATCGTCGTCGCCGCTCCAGGGCGACTACTTGACCATCTTGGCGAACGTGACGCCGATCTTGCTCAGACCGAAATCTTCGTCCTCGATGAGGCCGATCAGATGCTCGACATGGGCTTCATCGACCCGATCCGGCGTATTGTCCGCCATCTTCCGAAGCAGCGGCAGAACCTGTTCTTCTCGGCCACAATGCCGACAGACATCGAGAAGCTGGCCAGCGACCTGCTGAACAAGGACCCGCTGAAAGTCTCCGTCGCTCCGCCTTCGACGACGGTCGAGCGCGTCAACCAGCGCGTGGTTTTCGTCGAAGCCGGCCGCAAGCGCGGTCTGCTCACTGAATTGTTTGCCGATGACGCGTTCAAGCGCGTGCTGGTGTTCACCCGCACCAAGCGCGGCGCCGACAAGGTTGCCCGCATTCTCGAGGGCGGCGGCGTGCCGGCCTCGGCCATCCACGGCAACAAGAGCCAGAACCAGCGCGAGCGTGCGCTGGATGAATTCAAGGACGGCAAGGTCAGGGCCCTGGTGGCGACGGATATCGCTGCCCGCGGCATCGACGTTTCGTCGGTGACACATGTGGTGCAGTATGAGCTGCCGGATGTTCCCGAGCAGTATGTCCACCGCATCGGCCGCACGGCCCGTGCCGGCAAGGAAGGTTCAGCCGTGGCTTTCTGCGCCGAGGACGAACGTTCACTGCTGCGCGACATCGAGCGTGTCACGCGCCAGAAAATCCCCAGCGAGGATCGTCGCAACGACGCCCAGCTCGCCCAGCTGTCGGCAAACGCCAACATGGACGAGAAGCGCGGCGCCAAGGCTGAGCCGCGTGGCGATGCGCAGCCGCGCCGTCACCAGCCGCATAAGCCGCGCCGTGATGATCGCCGTGGCGGCGGCCGCAATGATCCGCGCGGCGAGAACCGCAATGCACCGCGCAGCGAACCGCGTGCCGAGCAGGACCAGCGGAACGAAGGCGCGGGTGGTGAAGGCCGCTCGGGCCGCAACCGTCGTGGCAAAGGCGGAGCTTCAGGCGGCGCCGGCATGGCCGCCCGCAACGGCGCGCCGAACGCTCAGCAGCAGAAGCCGCGTGGTGACAAATCCGGAAACCATCGCAAGGGACAAGGTCATCGTGACCAGGCTCCTGCGCGTAGCGATGTGCTGAAGGTGACCTCTGGCGCCGTCACGGGTCCGGTAACGTCCGCAAGCGACCTGATGCGTCGTCTGGCGACGCAGAACTAGACCCCAGAACGCAATCGGCGCCGCTCCTTGCGGGCGGCGCCGACGCTTCCATCCCAGCGGGGGGACGTGGGGGGACTAGATCGCTGGGAAGAGAACCTGTTTCCTTGCCGTCTGTCTCGTTTCCGCTCGCGGCAGAGGGGACAATATTCTCGAAAACCTGCCGCAGTTCCGGGTGCTTCTGCTATTTGGTGAGGCGCCCCCGATTTCCAAGCCCAGCAACTGAGTTCGATTGCGCCACACGCCCGGCGCGCTACAAGGCAGACGGGATGAGCATCTGGTTGCAATTGTCGTCGCTAGCCCGGAAGGCCTTCGAGCCGGACGACGAAACCGGGACGGACGTGGCTGCGCTCACACGCGCGCCGGATCCGGGCGACGTTGAATTCACCGCAGCGATCATCGGTCTCAGCGCAAAACTCGCGAAGGCGGATGGGCTTGTCACGACCGACGAGGTCGCCGCCTTCGCGCGGGTGTTCACGGTTGCCCCGGAGGACCGCGCATCCATGCAGCGGGTGTTCAACATCGCGCGACAGACTGTGCTCGGCTATGAGTCCTATGCACGCCGGATCGCCAAACGTTATCGTGATCGCCCCTGCCTGCTCGAAGGGGTGCTCGACGGGCTGTTTCGTATCGCCACTTCTGACGGCGCCATCACTGCCGAAGAGCTGGATTACCTGCGCAGCGTGGCGGGCCATTTTGGCTTCGGCGAAGATCAGTTTCGCAGGATCAAAGCGAGCCATCTGGGCCACGATGGCGATGATCCATACCTCGTGCTTGGCGTACGTCACGACGCAAGCTTCGAAGAGGTTCGCGCAGCCTACCGT
>JBMOGP010000592.1:0-2179 GCA_049318285.1 Hyphomonadaceae bacterium | reverse complement strand
TGCAGATCGCCATCACCGCCGACCCGATGCTCTCGGCCGCATGGGCATAAAGCACAAAGGGCGCAGCCGTCGCCGCAATCCCGATGAGCGCGAACCAGCCGATTGCCGCGAGCCCGACCTTCGGCGTCGCGTCCGCGCGCGGCGAGCGGGTCACCATGCCTGCGATCGCGATCCACGCGCCAAGAAACGCAGCACCGCTCAGCACCCGGCCCGCCACAAGCCAGGCCGGCGAAATCGTCTCCACCCCGATGCGGATGCCGGCGAACGTCGATCCCCAGATCACCACCAGCAAGAGCAGCGCGGCCCAACTCAGCGCATCGCCGGTCAGGCGCGGCGCGGCCGGGCGAAATGTCTTGGCCTTTCCCTCCGCCGTTTCCACGCAACGCTCCGCCTGTGACGGCGACGTGCTAGAACGGATTCAGCTGAAGGGCAAAGCCACAACAGGGCGCGGGATCGAAATCTTCAGACAACACAGAAGGAAACGGCCCGGAGATGAACTCCGGGCCGCGCCTGTCATCACGATAGCGAGGCCTAGACGCTGCGCTTTCCAGCGTCGCGATCGGCACCCTTGCGGGCGTCCTTCATGTCTTGCCTGATGCCGCCGACCGTCTTCTCGGCCTTGCCGGCAGCTTCCTTCATACCGCCCTGGATCACATGCCTGGGCGAATCGACGGCCTTGCCGAATTCCTTCTGCACTTTGCCAGCGGCTTCTTTCGTGCCGCCCTTGATCTGTTCCTTGTTCATTGCGCGGTCCTTCCGTGGGGTTCGGAAGCTGAAACGTCCTGACCCGATCAGCAGTTCCCCTGCGTTCGCACATCCTGCAGCAGCATGTCCGCGCCCTTCTCCGCGATCATGATCGTCGGCGAGTTCGTGTTTCCCGAGACGATCCGCGGCATCACCGATGCATCGATCACCCGCAGCCTGCCAACGCCGCGCACGCGCAGGCGTTCGTCAACGACTGCGCCTGCGTCGCCCTCGGCGCCCATCTTCGCTGTGCCGACAGGGTGGAAGATCGTCGTGCCGATGTCGCCCGCCGCCTTCGCCAGTTCGGCATCCGATTGCAGCACATCGCCCGGCGCGAACTCCTGCGGCGAGAACTGCTTGAGCGGCGCCTGGTCAACGATACGCCTCACCAGCCGGATCGACTCCACCGCCACGAGGCGGTCGCCTTGCGTGGACAGATAGTTGGGCTGGATCGAAGGCGCAGCGTCCGGATCAGCCGAAACCGCATGGATCGACCCGCGACTCTCAGGCCGCAGATTGCACACGCTGATCGTGATCGCGGGGAACGCGTACATCGCCTCGCCAAACTTCGGCAGCGCCAGCGGCTGCACGTGGAACTGCACGTTCGGCGTCGCGTGCCGCTCATGCGATTTCGCAAACGCTCCCATCTGTGACGGCGCCATCGTCATCGGCCCGCGCCGGCGCAGGGCATAGTCCGCCGCCATCAGGGGCCGCCTCAGCAGGTTCGCATACTGCTCGTTCAGCGTCGGTACGCCGCTCACCTTGTAGATCGGCCGCAGCTGAAGGTGATCCTGCAGGTTCTCGCCGACGCCCGGCGAATGCCGCGCCACCTCGACGCCCAGTGCTTTCAACCGCTCCCCGTCGCCGACACCCGAAAGCTCCAGCAGCTTCGGCGTCTGCACCGCGCCCGCCGCCAGGACAACGCAGCCATCGGCCAGCGCCTCAAACCGCTGCGCACCGCGTGACCACACAACGCCCTTGGCCTCGCCATCGCGGATGACGACACGCTCCACCAGCGCGCCCGTCTCAAGCCGCAGATTGCCACGCCCCAGCGCCGGCTTCAGGAATCCACGCGCGCTCGACCAGCGCCTTCCCGCCTTCTGGTTCACCTGGAAATAGCCGACGCCCGAATTGTCGCCGGTGTTGAAATCCGCGACCCTGGGAATCCCCGCCGCCTCCGCCGCGTCGGCAAATGCATCCAGCACTTTCCAGCGCATGCGCGGATGCTCGACCCGCCATTCCCCGCCCTGCCCGTGGTGCTCACCGCCCGAAACGTGATCCTCGTGCCGCAGGAAGTGTGGCCTCACATCGTCCCAGCCCCACCCCGTCAGCCCCAGCTGGCGCCAGCCATCATAGTCGGCCGCCTGCCCACGCATGTAGATCATCGCGTTGATCGCAGACGACCCGCCGATCACCTTGCCGCGCGGATAGGCCA
>JBMOGP010000591.1:0-2179 GCA_049318285.1 Hyphomonadaceae bacterium | reverse complement strand
CACCGGCGCATGCGGCGACAGTTGCGGCCGCGAGCGAGGCAAGCAAGGCAGCCCGGACGATACGGTGTACGGGTCGAGGCTCGTCCTGCATGCAGAATTCTCTTCGCGTCTTGCCGCATCTGCGGTGAGCGATGGTGGCGCGCACCGGATGGCGGGGTCAAGCATTTCGACCAGGACGAATGCTGCGTGCTTTAAGCGCTGTTTGGCGCCTGGCGCAAAGCTCCCGCAGCGCTAGCGGGAAACAGCCCTGCCGAGGAAAAGGGGAAGTGAGTTGAGCGGCGTCTCGACCCAGTCAAGCAGCATGTCGTGGCGCGCCACCGGTACAGCGTCCACCTGCTGCTGGGCGTAGGCGAGACCGAGATAGAAAACCCGGCCCGTTGCGCGCAACTGGGTCACCGCACGGTCGTAGTGTCCCTTGCCATAGCCAAGGCGGCGACCCCGCGCATCGAACGCCAGCAAGGGCGCGAGCACCAGGTTGGGCCGAACGATTTCCGCCGCTTCGGAAGGCTGTGTGAGGCCGAACGGCCCCTTCTCCATCGTGGCCTTACCTGAATCGCGAAATGTCATCGCGCCGCCGGCCTCGATGCGCGGCAGAACGATGCGTGCTCCCAGCCGGGCAAGACGGGCAAGCAAAGGCGCCGCATCGAGTTCGTCATTGATGGCCACGGTGCCGGCCACCACCGGGCCGTAGCGCTCGAAAAGCTTGATCGGAAATCTGGACGCCAGCTTTTCAGCAGCGTCCGGATCGCGCGCTGCCGACTCCGCGCGGATTTCCAGCATGTGTCCGCGCAGGATGGCTTTCTGCTCGGCGATCTCGGCGGCGTCGGTGTTCATGGCGCTACCAGCCCCAGTTTCGGCATAGGGGCAATATGGATTGTAGGTGTTGAGGCATCCGGCTGCTTGGCAGCGCCGGGACTTGGGCGCGCCGCCCGAAGGGCGGATGTTTCTGCAAGGGAAGAGAAAGGTTGGCGGAGCCACGTGCGCCGTACGAGCTTTTCATTCCCGTTCGACCCAGCAAGCTAGGTGGGCGCCAGATGATGGGGACCACGGTCCCCGCCAGAGCCAGCTCCCGAACAGAAATGTACGGTCGACGGAATGTGTTGCCGTTCGAACGCTGCAGCTTGCCGCCAACAATCAAGGTAAGGGCTGCAGCCCTTTCCAACAAGTGAATTCAGCCGCTCCTTGCGGTCTTCCTGCGTGCGGCGGAGGCGGCCCCTCCTGCGGCAGGCACAGTCTGTGTCGCGATCGGAGCGCTTCCGGGCTCCCGGGCTCCCGGGCGCAGCTTTGAGGCCTGGAACGCACCAGGCCTCAAGGCGTGGCCGATGAAGCGATGAAAGCGGGCGACAATCTGGCTCAGCCATGCGCCAATGCTGTGGAAAAGGCGCCAGCAAGAATCGTCCACCCGATCAGCAGAGCTCCGAACACATGCCGGGCGGGCGCATAGGCGAACGCCCGTTTGCGTTGCGCCCGGAATGCGTCACGCAACATTTGCATCACCGCCATCGATCCTTCGCATCAGTGAAGCCGAAACGTCACGGATCGGCACTACCCCCCCCCCCCGACGCGCCTCCAGGTAGGTCGCGTGAACAACCAAAGGGGTGATCCATGAAACTGAGATTCCTGATGGGGGCGGCGATCGTCTCCCTGAGCGCCGGCCAGGCGTTCGCACAGACGGGACCCGATACGACCGTAGACACAGCTGCGGAAGACACCGTCGTCATTATCGGCCAGGGCCAGACGCGCCAGACGCAGACGCTGACCGAGGCCGATCTCGATCTCGAAGCTGCGGGCTCGAGCCCGATCAAGCTGATCGAGAGCCTGCCCGGCGTGAACTACACAGCAGCCGACCCGTTTGGCGCCTATGAGTGGGCGGTGAACATCAACATCCGCGGCTTCCAGAAGGACCAGCTGGGCTACACCCTCGACGGCGTGCCGCTGGGCGACATGAGCTATGGCAACTATAACGGCCTGCACATCAGCCGCGCCATCATTTCGGAAAACCTCGGACGCGTTGAGCTTGCGCAGGGCGCAGCCTCACTCGCGACCGCTTCGACGTCGAACCTCGGCGGCGCCCTCACCTTCTTCAGCCGCGCTCCCTCCGACAAATTCGGCGGCGAGATCGCGCTGACCGCAGGCTCGGAAAGCATGCTCCGCGGCTATGCCCGTCTCGAAACCGGCG
>JBMOGP010000590.1:0-2199 GCA_049318285.1 Hyphomonadaceae bacterium | reverse complement strand
GAAGGGCTTGCCCGGGCAGGCGACCAGTTCAAGGCGCAGGTCGAGGGGCAGGGGAAGGTCGCGGCGGCGACGCATGCGGGGTTACCGTGGATCCTGTTCCTGAAGAGCCGGTTGGGCGAGCGGCTTCACGTCTGGCCATTTGACGGCTGGGGTGTTCCCGCTGGCAAGTCGGTATTGGTCGAGGTGCGACCGGCGGTGTGGCGCGACCTGGTGGCAGTCGCAGCGCTGAACGTCGGACAGAAGGACGCCTTTGTCACTGCGTCGTGGTTCAAGCGGGCGGATGACTCGGGGGAGTTGACCGACCTGCTTCAGCCGGCGCTGTCGCAGCCGCAGAGGTCGGTGGCGCGGGTTGAGGGCTGGATCCTGGATGTGTAGGTGCTTGATGAGCCCTCGATTTCTGAATACTGCCAGCCGTCCGGTCTAGCCTGGATATTTCACCAGCCTCCTGAATTTGCGGGTAGCCGGGCCGGAATCGGGCCCGAGGTCGGTTCCTGATCAGATCGAGGCGGTTTCAGGGGTAATTTCGGCTCCGCAGGCGACACTACCCCCTACCCCCGTTGTTTATGGCGTGCCGGGGTCAGCACTTCTTCGACGCTATGGACCGGCTGCGCCCAGGCGCACAGCCGCGAGCGCAAACAGCTCGCGCAGCGGATGGTGCGAGGCATACATCAGCCGGACACGGCGAGTGTTTCTGAGCATCGCCACGCCGATCTTGAGCAAGCGCACGCGGATCGTCGCCGCGCTCGCATTGGCCAGCTCGGTGGCCTGCAACGCCAGTGCGCGCAGCCGGTGCATCAGCGTATAGGCCAGCCCGGCCAACAGCAGCCGGAACTGATTGGCCAGGAACTTGTGGCAACTGGCCCGGGTGCCGAACAGATCGAGTTGCACTTCCTTGATCCGGTTCTCCGCTTCACCGCGCTGGCAGTACAGCGTGTCGTAGAGCTCCTCGGCCCGTCCCTCGACATTGGTGACCACGAAGCGCGGGTTGTTGCCCTGCGCTCCGTACTCGAGCCGGGTGATGACTCGGCGCTCGTGCGCCCAGCTCTGGGCGGCGTAACTGAACTCGCCGATCTCGCGCTGCTTGCTGCCGCGGGCGGCGTACTGCTCGGCCAAGGCCTGTTCCACTGGCCAGACCTGGTCTTGCAACCGCGCGTTGCGCGCCAGACCCAGGATGTAGCCCACCCGGTGGCGCTCGCACCAGCGCATCAGCCGCTCCCGGCAGAACCCGGAGTCCCCCCGCACAATGATCGCCACCTCGGGCCACGCCTGGCGCAGCCGCCTGATGATCAGCTTCAGCACCGCCGTGGCGTTCTTCGCCCCGTCGATACGGCTTCGTCTCAGATAGCACGCCAGCATCGCCTGCCCGCAGAACACGTACAGCGGCAGGTAGCAGTGATGGTCATAGTAGCCGTGGAACTGTCGCGACTCCTGCTGCCCGTGCAACGGGACGTCCGAGGCGTCCACGTCGAGCACCAGCCCCGTCGGGGCGCCCTCGTGGCTGGCGATGAACTGCTCGATGAGCACCTCGTGCAGCGCCCACGCCTGCGCCCGCGTCGCGCGCGTCTCCAGCCGACTGAGTGTCGGCGCGCTGGCCAGCGCCTCATCACCTCCCACAGCCGTTTGCATCACCAGATCCTCGCGCAGCCGGGCGTGATCGTTCAGATCCTCGTGGCCGCAGCACAGCCCATACAAGCGCTGCGCCAGCAGCGTGCGCAACGAGTGGCGAATACGCCCCGGGTCGCGCGGGTCGCTGAGTTTCGCTGCCGCCATGCGCGTCAGCCCGATGCGTTGATCGACTTGGCGCACCAGCATCAGCCCGCCGTCGCTCGACAGCTCGCCGCCCGAGAAATCCGCTTCGATCACACGGCGTCCAAGCCGCCCGAAATCGATCCGACTACCGGTACACTTTGGCATGGCGAAGCCTCCTCCCAAACATCTCGCAAGTGCTTGGAAAGCCTCAGGCTTTGGAGGTTTCGCCTCCTACCTCATGAAATTTCCGGGCTAGGCGCCTTGCGCGACGAAAACGCTTCACTACGAAGAAAAATCGAGAGGCTGGAGGGCAATGAAGCGATACATAGAGAAGTGTCGTCGCCTGCAATCGAGGTGATGTCGTTGAGAAAAAAGGATGTGTTTGTGAACTGCCCAGATGGTCATGTAGTGATCTCTGGAGGTTTTAAATGTCGAAGCGATACTCGTAAA
>JBMOGP010000589.1:0-2203 GCA_049318285.1 Hyphomonadaceae bacterium | reverse complement strand
GTGAGCGCGTGGCCGACTGGGATCCGTTCGCGACCCCGATCGTCACCGACCTCGCTGGCAAGGTGAAGTATGAGGACCTCATCGAAGGCGTCACCACGCGTGACGAAACCGACGAAGCCACCGGTATCGCCAACAAGGTAGTCATCGACCCCCGGACGGGTCCGAAGAAAGTCGAGCTCAAGCCGGCCATCGTGCTGGTCAATGACAAGGGCGAGGCGATCAAGCATCCGGGCGGCGTTCAGGCGCGTTACTACCTGCCGATCGATGCCATCCTCTCGGTGGCCGAAGGTGACGACGTCCGTCCTGGCGATACACTCGCGCGCGTCCAGACCGGCGGCGCCACGACGCGCGACATCACGGGCGGTCTGCCGCGCGTGGCTGAGCTGTTCGAGGCGCGTCGTCCGAAGGACCACGCCATCATCGCCGACATCACCGGCAAGGTGGAGTTCGGCCGCGACTACAAGAACAAGCGTCGCGTCCGCATCGTGCCCGAGGAAGAGGGCGCAGAGCCGATGGAATACCTCGTTCCGAAGACCAAGCACTTGATGGTCCAGGAAGGCGACATGCTGAAGAAGGGCGAATACCTGCTTGAGGGCAACCCCGCGCCGCAGGACATTCTTACCATCCTCGGCGTCGAGGCGCTGGCCGACTATCTCGTCAACGAGATCCAGAAGGTCTACCGCCTCCAGGGCGTGCCGATCGACGACAAGCACATCGAAGTCATCGTGCGCCAGATGCTGCAGAAGGTGGAAATCACCGGCGGCGGCTCGACCACCATGCTCACCGGCGAAGCCGTCGATGCGCTGGAGTTCGAGGAGGCCAACGCTGCGGCGATCAAGGCCGGCCGCGAGCCAGCAACGGGCATGCGCGTCCTGCTGGGCATCACGAAAGCCTCGCTGCAGACCCGCTCCTTCTTCTCGGCAGCGTCCTTCCAGGAAACCACCCGCGTCCTCACCGAAGCGGCTATCCAGGGCAAGGTCGACCCCCTCGAGGGCCTCAAGGAGAACGTTATCGTCGGCCGTCTCATCCCGGCTGGCACCGGCGGCGCGCTGCGTAAATACCGCAAGCTTGCTGGCGATCGCGACGTCCGCCTCAGGGAACAGCGCAAGATGGCGCAACCTGTCCCGGCTCTGCCCGCGGCAGAGTAGTCCAGACCAGACCAGACCAGAACGATCGAGGCGGCGGACGAAAGTCCGCCGCCTTCGTTTTTGGCGCACCCGCTTCGCTTCCCATCGGCCGCGACGCCCCTACACTGCGAGCCAGCCTCACTCCGGAGCCACGATGCGCGCCCTCCTCCTGTCAGCCATCGCCGCGCTCGTCGCGTGTGCGCCCCAGCCTGCCATCTTGCCTCCGCCGATGGCTGCCATGCCGGCGCCACTGACGTCGGAGCAGCAATTGCTGGAAGATGTCCGGACACTCTCGGCCGACGACATGGAGGGCAGGCTGGTCGGCAGCCCGGGCGGCGCCAGGGCGCGGGCCTACATCCTGGGCCGGCTCAATCAGATCGGCCTTGCACCCGCGCTTGGCCCGTCACGCGAGCACCCGTTCGAGATCAAGCGGCAGGCAGACACGTTGACCGGCGTCAACCTGCTAGCAATGGTTCCGGGGACGGGTGGGTCCAGCCGCGCGCTGGTTGTTATGGCTCACTACGACCATGTCGGTGTGCGAAACGGAGAAATCTTCAACGGTGCTGATGATAACGCGTCGGGCGTTGCGGCGCTGCTGCAGATTGCGGCCTCGATGAAAGCCCGCCCGCCGCTCCATGATGTGATCTTCGCCATCGTTGACGCGGAAGAGGGCGGCCTGCGCGGCGCCCGCGCCATGGTGGCCGACCCGGCATTCAAACCGCTGCTGGACCGCACTGTCCTGGCCGTCAATTTTGACATGATCAGCCGGTCCGACAAAAACGAGCTTTATGCCGCCGGCGCCTACCACTTTCCCTGGCTGAAACCCCGCCTCGACGCCATTGCCGCCGACGCCAGGGTCACCCTGAAACAGGGCCACGATTCGCCACTTCCCAGGGAACAGGACTGGAGCACCCAGTCCGACCATGGCGCGTTTCATCAGCTGAAGCGCCCCTGGGTGTATTTCGGGGTCGAAGATCATACCGACTACCACAGGCCGACCGATGATTTCGGCGCCATACCCCAGGACTTTTTCCTGCGCTCCGCCGCGACGGTCGAGCTTGCAACAAGGGCGTTTG
>JBMOGP010000588.1:0-2206 GCA_049318285.1 Hyphomonadaceae bacterium | reverse complement strand
CCAGAGACGATCCTCGTCGCGTTCGGTCTTTCGGCGCTGCTTCTCGGCGCCATTGGTGGCGACAGGATTTCGGGTTTGCTCCGGCTGTTGGCCTCGCTTGCACTGGCTGCTGCGTCCGCTGCCGCGTTGGTGCAGTTCGGACGTGGCGAGGCCATCTCGGCCTTTGCGAGCGCTGAGCTTTCACCGAACGGGCTGTATCGGGTGACGCAGTTCACGCTGTTCGCCAAAGGCGTGACGTACGCGATGGCTTCGCTTGCGCTGTTCATGTCGGGCGGCTTCCTGAAGTCGGCCCAGATGGAGCGGTATGAGTATCCCCTGCTGGTGACGTTCGGCTCGCTGGGCGCGGGCATGATGTTGTCTGCGAACGACCTGATGACGCTCTATGTCGGAATCGAGACGCTGAGCCTTTCGTCCTACGTGCTGGCAGCTTTCAGGCGCGATAGCATCATGTCCGCAGAAGCTGGGCTCAAATACTTCGTTCTTGGCGCGCTGGCATCTGGCCTGCTGCTGTACGGTTCGGCGCTGGTTTACGGCTTCTCAGGCGGCACCGGGTTTGAGGTGATCGCAACGGCTCCGACATCGCTCGGTCTCATCTTCGGTCTCGTGTTCCTGATCTGCGGTCTGTCCTTCAAGGCGTCGGCGGCGCCGTTCCACATCTGGACGCCGGACGTTTATGAGGGCGCGCCGTCTGCCGTGGTGGCGTTCTTCTCGACGGCGCCCAAGATCGCAGCCGTGGCGCTGCTGGCGAATGTGATGTTCGTGGCGTTCGGGCCGCACATCGGCTCCTGGCAGATGATCATCGCGATCATCTCGGCGCTGTCGATGCTGATTGGCGCCTTTGGTGCGCTCATGCAGAATAGCATCAAGCGGATCCTTGCCTACTCCTCGATCTCCAATGTGGGCTTTGCTCTGATCGCCATCGCGGCGGGGGCGGAGTTGGGTTCGGCGGCGGTTCTGGTTTACATGACGCTGTATGTCATCGCGACGCTTGGCATCTTCGCTGGCGTGCTTGCGCTGCGCCGGGGCGGCAAGGCGATTGACACGGTCGCTGACCTGAATGGCCTGGTAAAGACGAAGCCGGGTATCGCGCTGGGCTTGTTGATTCTCATCTTCTCGGTCGCGGGGATCCCACCTGCGGCCGGGTTCTGGGGCAAGCTGCAGGTGTTCACCGCCGGTATCGAGTCCGGCATGTTGTGGCTGGTGCTGGTCGGCGCGCTCGCGAGCGTGGTTTCGCTGGGGTATTACCTGCGGCTGGTGTGGGCGATGTTCATGAAGCCGCCAGGCGAGCCGATGGATCGGACGGACGTTTCCGTCGCCGTCATCGTGGCGATATCGACGCTGATCGTGTTCCCGATCCTGACAATAGGCATTCAGTTCCTGCTGAGCGCCGCTGCTCAAGCTATCGTCGGCTAGGGTGGCGCCGGTCGAGCTGCTTTCGAGCCCCTGGCCCGTCCTCCGGTTTGGCGAAATCGATTCCACCAATGAGGAAGCGCGCCGCCGAGCGATCAGCGGCGATGTCGGCCCTTGCTGGCTGGTGACTGAGGCGCAGACGGCGGGTCGGGGCAGGCTGGGCCGGCAGTGGTCGTCTCCGCGTGGCAACCTGTTTGCGACGGCGCTGCTGCCTTACCCGCGTCCTGCCGCGGAGGCCACGTTGGCCTCGTTTGCTGCGGGGCTCGCGGTCGTCGAAGCGGCGCGGTTCCTCGGCGTGCTTGCTGGTAGTCTTCGCCTGAAATGGCCCAACGACGTGCTGAGCGGATCGGCAAAGCTCGCGGGCATTCTCATCGAGACGGGCACATTGCACGGCGCTCTATGGATGGCGGCCGGGTTCGGCGTGAATGTGGAGATTGCGCCTGAGCGGTCAGATCGTCCCACGGAATGCCTGAACAATCTGCCGGGCGGCGAAGGCATCACTTCGGCAAAGCTGCTGGTTGCTATCGATGCGTCCTTCCGTGCGCGGCTCTTTGGACTTCTGAGCGACGGCTTTGAGCCCACGCGGGCTGAATGGCTATCCAATGCGGCTTATCTCGGTCGCCACATTGAGGTTAACGGCGTCAGCGGCGAGATGGCGGGGCTGGCCGAGGACGGCGCGTTGATGCTGCGATTGGCCGACGGGTCGGTGACCCATGTTCGAGCGGGCGAAATCTCGCTACTAAGCTAGCTGGTATTGCAGGGCCTTGAGCCGCAAGGGATGGCAGCATGCTGCTGG
>JBMOGP010000587.1:0-2208 GCA_049318285.1 Hyphomonadaceae bacterium | reverse complement strand
GAGCGGGAACGCGAGATCCGCGAGATCGGGGTGACGTCACTTGACCGGGAGTTGGCGGCGCAGCTGCGCCGCGCTGGCGCCGGCGTGAGCCGGCCCGATCTTGTTGCGCGACTTGAGCAACTCGAACGCTGGGGCCTGGCGACACGCCGATCTGATGGCTGGCGTCTTGCCGATGGTTTGACTGCCCAGCTGGGCGCCATGAAGGAGCGCGCCGAAGTCGAGAAAGCTGTTGCCCATCTGCGCCGTGGGCAAGCGAAAGCGCTCCTGGCTGCCGACGCGAGCGCTCCCGTGCTGGGCGAGCTTGTCCATGGCAGGCTCGATAGTGATTTCGGAGACAATTTTCTTGCTGTTGTGGAGAGCGGCGCCGGGGAGCTGCGATACGCGCGGTTCGAGCGGACAGACGATCTCGCCATCCTGGCCGACATTCCTTCCGGCTCCATCGTTGCTTTCGAACCGGCCGTCGCGCGCCCGCGGCCGTCCGATGAAGCAGTCGCGCGTGTCGCGGCCAGAGCCGGCGGGCTCTATTCGGCGACCATCCACGCGAACCTCGAGGCTCACGTCGACACCGGCCTCATTGCGGCAAATGTCCGTCGGCTTGAGGCCATGCGTCGCAGCGGCCTGGTCGAACGGCGGGCGGACGGCGCCTTTGCGATCACTCCGGATCATCTCGAACAGGCGACACGCTTTGAAAGCGAGCTTGTGCGGAAATCGCCCGTGAACGCGCGCGTCGTGAGCTACTGGACCTTGAGTGAACAGGTCAATGCGCTCGGTCCTACGCATCTGGACCATGTGCTCGCCGGCAAAGCCATGGCTCCCGAAGGAGACGGTGCATTCTCGCGCCGGCATGCGATGGCGCTCCAGCAGCGACGCCTTTTCATGATCGAGCAGGGTTGGATGGGCGAGGCTGACAAGCAGCTTTCGCCGACGGCGCTGCGGACCATGGCGGCCAACGAGCGGGCCGACCTTGCCAGGCGACTGTCCGTCGAGCTTGGATTGAGGGTACTGCCGGAGCCGCCCTCCCAAGTGAGCGGCGTCTACGCGCGACGGATCGATCTGGCTCAGGGCCGCGTCGCAATCATCGTGCAGGAGCGCCTCGCCTATGTTGTCCCGTGGCGCCCCGCGTTGGAGCGGTTCGCTGGCCGGGAGGTCGAAGGCGTGCTGCGCGGCCAGACCCTGTCATGGGGACTCGCACGCGGGTTGGGACCGAACCTGCCGCCGATGGGATGAAGCAGGTCAAAGCGCGGCGGAAGCGCGCCTTTTACCCCGACTACATGAGCCGTGTGCACTTCGGAGGTGAAATGCTTGGCGCAGTGCTCACAGGATGTGGATAACCACCCGGCATTTCACTTGAACCAAAGATGACAAACCGATCGCGCAACTCCCTCATATCTGACCGCAACCAGCCAGACCTGTTTTGCGTTGGCGGTTTATCGACGTCTGCACCGACGTTAGTTGAGGCGCGCGGTGTCCCCAAGGCCGACGCCACCCGGCATCCGTCAGTGCATTCCTCAACGCGGAAAGCCAATGCATCGTCAGCGCCTGTCGCGAAAGATGTCGCTCACGGCGACTTGCAACGCCGCCCGTCAGATCGCGGATCGACAGCTGAGTCAGTTCGGCCGCGTTTTGTCGAGCAGCAGGTTCAGACGCTTACGCTCGAGGACATGCCTTCCTATCCTGTTGATCTGATCGCTTCGACCAAGCGCGCGATCAAGGAAATCAACTCGGACCGGGTGCTGCTGACTTACAAAGAGATAGATGCCTTCTTCGGAATTTCGCGCGCCACCGTGGCGCGCAGGCTGAAGGATGGGCTCGTTCCTGGAATCCGCTTTCAACACGGCCGCGTGCTTGAAGACGGCTCGGTGCGCCGCCTTGATCGAACGCAAGTGCTCTATCTGCTGCTGGCTGTCAGAGCCAACCGCGCGTAGTAAGGAGTCGCGGGCAGGTCGCCTTCGCTCGCGAACCAACACGACAACAGCTCTTCAAGTCTTCCGCGCTCAGTGCGTGCTCGATTGAATTGAGACGGGTTGAGAGAGCGTGACTGTGTTGCGGCGAAGCCGCTTCGCAAAACAATCTCAAATCGATGAGATGGGGTACATGTGGGGTACATTTCTGGATGATGCAGCGTAAGTGACTGATATCTAAAGAGTGGTGTTTCCAGTCCCCTCCACCACCGGCCCCAGGGGGCCTTTAACCGGAACAAGTTGGCCA
>JBMOGP010000586.1:0-2221 GCA_049318285.1 Hyphomonadaceae bacterium | reverse complement strand
TTTCCGGATTGCCGAAATTGAGGTTGTCGGTGATCGCGATCGGCGTCGCGCCAACCGCGCTGAGGTTGCGGTAGGCTTCCGCCACTGCCTGCTTACCGCCCTCATAAGGATCGGCCGCCACATAGTGCGGGTTGCAGTCCGAGCAGATCGCAAGGCCCTTGTTGGTGCCGTGAATGCGCACGATGGCGGCGTCGCCGCCCGATTGGGAGCTATCGATCGTGTCGCCCATCACATGACGATCATATTGCTCCCAGATCCAGCGCTTCGACGCCATGTCCGGCGACGACATCAGCTTCAGCAGAACCTCGCCATAGTCCGCAGGCTCGGGATGTTTCGAGATATCCAGCGCTGGCGCAGGCTTGGGCGCATTCCACGGCCGGTCATAGTTGGGCGCATCCTGCGACAGCGGCGGCACGGGAATGTCGCACACCACCTGGCCCTGCTGCCTCAGCACAAGCCGTCCGGTATCGGTCGTGTAGCCGATCACCTCGGCATCAAGGTCCCACTTGTCGAAGATCTTCTTCGCATCTGCCTCTTTGCCCGGCTTCAGTACCATGAGCATCCGCTCTTGCGACTCCGACAGCATGATCTCGTAAGCCGTCATGCCCGTCTCGCGCTGGGGCACCTTGTCCATGTCCATCTCGACACCGACGCCGCCCTTGTCTGCGATCTCTACGGAGGAGGAGGTGAGCCCCGCAGCGCCCATGTCCTGGATAGACTGGATCCAGTCCGTTGCCATCAATTCAAGGCAAGCCTCAATCAAGAGCTTCTCGGTGAACGGGTCGCCCACCTGCACGGTCGGCCGCTTCTCCTCATCGCCCTCGGAGAACTCCGCAGACGCCATCGTCGCGCCATGGATGCCGTCGCGCCCGGTCTTCGATCCCACATAGAAAATCGCATTCCCGGGCTCGGCTCCGCGCGAGTAGAAAATCTTGTCCGTATCCGCGAGGCCCACCGCCATCGCGTTGACCAGGATGTTGCCGTTGTATCCCTTGTGGAACTGCGTCTCGCCAGCCACCGTCGGTACGCCGACGCAGTTTCCGTAGCCGCCGATCCCGCCGACAACGCCTGCCACCAGCGCGCGTGTCCTTGGATGGCTCGGATCGCCAAAGCGAAGGGCATTCACCAGCGCGATCGGCCGCGCGCCCATCGTGAACACATCGCGCAGGATGCCGCCCACGCCCGTCGCAGCGCCCTGATAGGGCTCGATATAGGAGGGGTGGTTGTGGCTCTCCATTTTGAAGATGCACGCCTGCCCATCGCCGATGTCGACGACGCCGGCATTTTCACCTGGCCCCTGGATCACGCGCGGACCCTTGGTCGGAAACTTGCCCAGATGGCGCCGCGTGGATTTGTATGAGCAATGCTCCGACCACATCACGGAGAAGATCCCAAGCTCGACCTTGTTCGGCGCCCGGCCCAGCCGGTCGAGCAGGATGGCGTACTCATCTGCCTTGATGCCCTGCGCCGCGGCATCGGCCGCCGTCTGGTCCTTGAGGAGCGGGGAAAGGTCGATCATCTCTATCCTCAGTTCGGCAGCACGAAGACGTCGCAGGTCTCGCACAGCATTTCCAGAACCACCATCTGCAGGCCAATGCCATCCTGCGGCGTCATGGAAGGCTCAGGTGTCACATAGCCCATCATGCCACAGCTGGCTGCATCGCTATCGTCCCCGGTGGCGTCCAGCTGCTCGGCGATCGCTTCCTGCAGGTCCTGATCGTCGGCGCAGCTTTCCACGATGACGTCGATACACCTCGTGCAATCCGAAAACACGTGGATCCGCTTTCCCCTGTCGTCCTCGTGCTTCCATTCTGCCGCATGCGGCAGGCCATCCGGCAGCTTCGGCGCGCGGCGACAGGCGGCTTTCTGGTCGATGTTCATCAGAAAGCTCCAGCGGGGGCTGCCCCGTCTCTCGCGGGTCATTTACGCGAGACGGGTGATTCTGCAATGTCGGGGAATGAACTGGCGCGGGAATACTGTTTTTCGGGCCTTATTGCACCGGCCGGGACGGTCATGGCGCAGATCAGAGCAGAGCAGGGCGACATCACCCGCGCGAAGGCCGATATCATCGGCAACGCGGCGAACGCATCGCTGCTCGGCGGCTGCCCGACGGGGGAGGCGCGCATCACCGGCACCCACGACCTGCCGCACCTTCATGTGATCCACACGGTCGGCCCGGTCTGGCGCGGTGGCGGGCAGGGCGAGGCTGAACTGCTGGCGA
>JBMOGP010000585.1:0-2227 GCA_049318285.1 Hyphomonadaceae bacterium | reverse complement strand
GAAGGGCGACATCCTCTTTAAGATCGATCCGGAGCCGTATCAGGCACGCTACGACTCGCTGGCCGCCCAGCTCAAGCTTGCCGACATCAAGCTCAAGCAGGAGCTCAAGCTCAAGGCCGACAACGCTGGCAACCAGAACGACCTGGACAAGGCACAGTCCGACGTTGATCGCCTCACCGCCGACCTTCGCGCCGCGAAGTATCAGCTTGATGCCACGACCGTCCGCGCCCCCTCCGAGGGTTACGTCTCCCAAGTCGCGATCCGCCCGGGGCAGGTCGTCATGCCGATGGCCTTCTCTCAGGTCATGGTCTTTGTCCCGGCCGGCAAGCCGCTCCTTGCCGCGGGTTTCACGCAGACGCAGATCGAGTTCATTGATCCAGACGACGAAGCCGAAGTCGCCTTCGACGCACTCCCTGGCAAGGTCTTCCCGGCCAAAGTTCGCGCTATACAACCCCTTCTCGCTGAAGGCGCCGTCTCTGCTGCCGGCCAGCTGCGCACGCTCAACGATGCCGGGCGGCGCGGCCTCATCCCCGTCGCCATCACGCTGGAGGCAGACCTCTCTGAGTACAACCTCCCCGCCGGCTCCAACGCCATGGTCGCCGTTTACACGGGCGAGAAGCACCACCTCAACCTTGTGAGGAAGATCATCCTTCGGATCAAGTCTTGGGAGAACTGGCTCCCGTTCTGATCCTATTGAAGCCCATCCCCACGGGCGCCGCTTGTGTCACAGGCGGTCGCAGAGTGGGCAAGTTTGCAGATACTTCTTGTGTCGAGACATTCGTGAGCCGATCGCACTTTGCCAACATCGCCGGACACCACATGAAACAGGTCCTCCTTTGTCTGATCGCCGCGAGCCCCTCTCTCTTGTTTGGCTGCGCCACCAAGCAGCCCCCCACTGCCCAGGAGAACACCGCCAAGGCGCTGCCGAATGCCAACATCCCCAGCACATTCGCGACGGCCGCGACCTCTGGCCAAGTTCCTGCAGATTGGCTGAAGTCCTTCAACGACCCCAACCTTGAATCGCTCGTCGCCGAAGCCCTTGCGTACAACCTTGATCTCCGAGCGTCAAAAGCTCGGCTCGACGCGGCCGCTGCCTCTGCCGAAGCCGCGGGTGCCACCCTCAAACCGGTGGTCTCGGCAAGCGGTTCTGGCCTGACGCAGGCCAATGCCGAAGGTGCCCGCGCAACAGGCCGGGGCGCTGGCCTCAACATTTCCTGGGAGCTTGACGTTTGGGGCCGCCTCCGCCAGCAGACTGGGGCCGCCGAGGCTAAATACGAAGGCGCTGCGCTTGATTTCGAGTACGCCCGCCAGTCAATTGCCGCCGCCACGGCCAAGGCCTATTTCCTTGCCAGCGAAACGCTCCAACAGCGATCGCTGGCCCAAGACCAGGTCGCCAGCTACACCGAGATGGCCCGCATCATCACCGCCCGCAAGAACGCAGGCAAGCTCGGCGAGCAGGACGTCCGCCTCGTGCAGGCCGATCTTGCCAGTGCTCAGGACCGCCTCGCCAGCGTCGAAGCCGCCCACAAGCAATCCACCCGCGCCCTCGAGTCAATCCTGGGTCGCTATCCGAGTGCCGAGCTGGCCGCGGCCCCCGCGTTCCCCGCGATGCCCGGCCCCGTCCCCGCCGGCATTCCATCTGAGATCCTTGAACGCCGACCGGACGTCGCCGCCGCCGAGCGCCGCGTCAGAGGCGCATTCAAGAACGTTGAAGCAAAGAAGCTCGCGCGCCTCCCCTCCATCGGCCTCACCGCCGGCGCGGGAACCACCAGCGGCCTTGCCTCGCTCACCGGTACCGGCGGCTTCTTCAACGTCGGCGCCAACTTTTTCGCCCCGATCTTTGACGGCGGCCAACGCAAGGCCGATATCAAGATTGCCACCGCCGATCAGGAACAAGCCCTCGTCGCGTATGGCCAGACCGCCCTGCGAGCGTTCAAAGATGTGGAAGACGCCCTGACGGCGGACACAACCCTCGCCCGCCGGGAATCTCTGCAACAGTCGGCGGTGGCCGACACCGAGCAAGCCCTCCGCCTCCGCCAAGTCGAAGCAGACGCAGGCAAAGCCGACACGCTGACCGTCCTTCAACTGAAAGCCAAGCTCGATCTGGCCCGATCAGGCCTCATCACGCTCCGGCAATCGCGCCGCTCAGAACGAGTCAACCTTCACCTCGCCCTCGGAGGCTCATTCGAAGCGCCACGGTAAACGGGCGTCGCATTGTGCGTGGTTC